>NZ_JBLYZI010000009.1:0-94908 GCF_057680865.1 Endozoicomonas sp. Z74 | reverse complement strand
ACCTTCTCAAGCTTGATACTTCAGTGAAGGCTGGTATCAAGAACAAACGTAAAACCTGTGGCTGGGATGAAGACTATATGATGAAAGTGCTTGGGCTGATTGATTCTTGATCATGTTTTTGCCCTGGGAGTCACCCTGTCCAGAAGGGAGTTGCTTTTTGCTAAGGCTTTTGCGACAGATGGCAGTCTTCTGTTTTCGAAGACAGGTTATTGATACTGGCGGAGACCGTCCCTTTCTTTTTAACCTGTGGCTTCTCTGTTCTTTTCATGTGCTGTCAGCCCCCTATGAGTTGGCGAGGTGCAATGAAGATAACCCGGTAGAACTCGGGTCGCTTAGCTGAAATGAGATGCCTGCTGAGTTGGTTTTAATGGTATCAGCTGAGCTGGAATCCAGCCGTGACTGTCTGTTGCATCGTATCACGGTGAGTGGAGTGCACATTGTCAATATGACAGTTTGCAGACACCGCTCACCTGAAAACCCTGGGCATACGGTTATAACGTATACCCTGACAAATACGGGTGATTATCCCCGGGCACACCCCTTACGGGATACACGGGATTTGAATGAATATTCGAGGAGCCAGATAAGGCATTTATGCCATTTTGCTCGAAGGGGGCGGCAGCATCAGCAGAGGTATGTTCTGGTGGTCAGGGTATATGAGAGTTTATCTGGATGGATAAGACGGATTGAAAGTAGGTTGTCCTCATGGAGTGCCAGTGCCCCCGCAGTTTGCTACAGAAAAAACTTATCCGACTCTGTTTCATAACGGGGCATATTATAACGCGCTTGGGGGAGCCCTTCCTGAAGAGAGCAGAAGGGGAGTGGCTATTGACCCTGTTTTACACGCTCTTGCTCAGGTAAATGCCAGTTGGAACAACTCTGTTAGTGAAGTGCGCTTACCCAGATTTATTGTCTCTATTCAGAGAGGCCAGCTATTTCAGGTCCTGAGATTTCTGCTGTGTTTGCCAGCAAGTATCCGGGGGGTGTCATGGACGATGGGTTCTGATGAGTGGCAGCATTCCATGAGTGGTTTTCGTGGAGCCGTCAGTATGACCATTCGTAGGGGAGAGCGGGCACCGTTGATGTTGATCAGGCCTGAGAGGCTAATCAGGCATGAAGACATCGGTGCCATAGGGTTAAGTAACCCGTCTGTTGATCCTGAGGCCTTTGCTCAAATGCTTCCACTCGAAGTTGGGGGGTATGTACATCTTATCAGGAGGAATCGGGTTGCAGAGGAGGAGGTCATCAGTGAAGCCTGTCCAGTCAGGGCCGGACAGGCTTATTAGCGGGGATGACAGGGGTCAGCTATTGGCTTTATCAGGATTGAAATGTTCCCGAAGCTTCTGCAGAAGCATATAGAACATGGGCACCAGCAGGATACCGAAAATCGTTGCAGCCAGCATTCCGGAGCTGACAGTGATCCCGATAATCCGTCGGCTGGCGGCACCAGCACCGGTGGCCAGCACCAGCGGCAGAACCCCGAGAATAAACGACAGAGCGGTCATGAGTACTGCCCGGAAGCGCAATCCGGCGGCATTGAGTGCAGAGTCAAAGATGCTGTTGCCTTCCCGCCTCTGAACCATGGCAAACTCAACGATCAGAATGGCGGTTTTTGCCGCAATACCGATCAACAGCACCATACCGATCTGGGCGTAGATATCATTGGCCAGGGCCGGGTTCAGGTTGCGCATCAGGTTAATCCCGCCAAAGGCACCAAAGGTGGCAATGGGCACGGCACTGATGATTGCAAGAGGCATGGTCCAGCTCTCGTACTGGGCCACCAGGAACAGATAGACAAATAGGAAAGCCAGGGCAAACAGGGCCGGAGCCAGGTTGCCTGCCTCGATTTCCTGCAGGGATTGTCCGGACCACTCGAAGGTATAACCTGCAGGCAGTTTTTCGGCCAGCCGGGTCATGGTCTGGAGCGCGTCACCGGAGCTGTAGCCATCCGCCGCCTGACCACTGAGGTTGGCCGACCGGTAGAGGTTATAGTGCTTGATGCTGCTTGGCCCCTGGACCGGTTTCAGCGATGCAACAGACGTCAGTGGTACCATTTCTCCTTTCATATTCCGGACATAGAATTTGCTCAGATCGGAAGGTGAGGTTCGGTATTCACTTTCAGCCTGCATCTTCACCTGATAGGTGCGGCCAAACTTGTTGAAGTCATTGACGTACAGTGAACCCAGCTGGGTCTGCAGGGTCATGAAAATCTCTGACAGAGGAATGCCCTGGGTTTTGGCTTTGTTTCGGTCTACTTCCAGGAAATACTGGGGCACATTGGCACGCCAGGTACTGAACACCCGGTTCAGCTCCGGTTGCTGGTTGGCTTCATAAATCAGGCCGTTAAGCACTTGGCTGAGCTCCTGGGGCGACCGCCCCATGCTGTCCTGCAGGCGGAAGTCAAAGCCACCGGATGCTCCCAGCCCGGGGATGGGGGGGAAGGCAAAGGCCATCACCTGAGCTTCCGGCATCGCCCAGAGTTTGCCCTGGACCCGGTTCATGATGGTCATCTGGTGCAGGTTTCTGTCCGGGCGCTGCTCCCAGTTGTCCAGTACGACAATGGCCATACCGCCGTTGGAATTGGCGCCACTGAAGATACTGAAACCGGAAATGGTGATAACGCTGTCGACGCCTTTTTCTGAACGAATGGTGTCGGTTACCTTGGCCATTACGTCCTTGGTGCGGTTCAGGGAAGCGGCATCGGGTAGCTGAATATCCACCACAAAAAAGCCCTGGTCTTCATCGGGCACAAAGCCGGAAGGCGTGCTGGTGAACATATACCCGGTGGCAGCCATCATGATGGCAAACAGCCCAATGCCAATGACGGCACGTCTCAGAAGGAGTTTAACCCAACCCTTATAGCCCCCGGTCAGCTTGTTAATCAAAGCATCAACGGGCTTGAGCCAGACAATGTGCGACATTTTTCCTTTTTTCAGGAGCGTGGCACACAGGGCCGGGCTCAGGGTCAGAGCGTTGACGGAGGAAATCAGTACCGCCACGGAAATCGTGACCGCAAACTGGGAGTAAAGTCCCCCGGTAATACCGGGCATAAAGCCAACGGGAACAAAGACCGCCAGCAGAACCAGTGTGGTGGCGACAATAGGCCCCGCCACTTCTTTCATGGCCTGGCTGGTGGCCTCTTTGGGCGACATGCCCTCCTTGTTGATCAGTCGCTCGACGTTTTCAATGACCACAATGGCATCGTCTACCACGACCCCGATCGCCAGCACCAGCCCAAACAGGGTGATGGTGTTGATGGAGAAGCCAAGCAGCTTCATGATGGCAAAGGTACCGATCAGGGAAACCGGAATGGCAATGGCTGGAATCAGGGTAGCCCGCCAGTTCTGCAGGAACACAAACACCACCAGGATTACCAGCAGTACTGCCTGGAACAGGGTGTTCACTACTTCATTAATAGAAGCGTCGATGAAGTCTGTGGTGTCGAACTTGATGGTGTAATCCACCCCTTCCGGGAAGTTTTTGGAGAGATCCTCCATGGCCGCCTTGACGCCTTTGGCCACGTCCATGGCGTTGGCGTCAGGCTGCTGATAGATCACCAGGAAAGCGGTGGGGTGGTTGTTCAGGCGCGCTTCACCATCGTAACTCTGGGAGCCCAGCTCGACCCTGGCAATGTCCCTGACCCGGACAATAGAGCCGTCCGGGTTGGCCTTGATGATGATATTACCGAACTCTTTCGGGTCGCTCAGGCGGCCCTGGGTTTTAATGGTGTAAGTGAACTGCTGATCCGGTTGATTGGGGCCCTGGCCCAGTTTACCGGCGGCTACAATCACATTCTGCTCATTCAGGGCGCTTGCCACGTCTGAGGTTGTCAGGTCCAGGGCCGTCATGCGCTCAGGGTTCAGCCAGAGGCGCATGCTGTAGATCATGGGACCCATGACGTCTGCCTTGGCAACCCCATTGATACGGGCCAGAGGCTCCTTCAGGTAGTTGTTGGCGTAGTTGCTCAGATAAACCATGTCGTATTCTTCTTTATCTGAGACCAGGTTGACCCCCAGCAGCATATTGGATGACTGCTTGTTGACGGTAACCCCCATACGACGTACGTCTTCCGGAAGGCTTGGTTCCGCCACCGAAACCCGGTTCTGGACATTGACCATGGCCATGTCCTGATCAACACCGGAGGCAAATGTCACGGTGATTGAGGCGCTGCCATCGTTACCGGCGGAGGAGTCGATATAAAGCATGTCCTCAACGCCGTTCACCTGCTCCTCTATAGGTCGGATGATGGCTTTCTCTACGGTCTCTGCATCAGCCCCTGGATAAACCGCACTGATGGAAATCTGCGGTGGGGTAATTTCCGGATACTGACTCACAGGCAATGTGGACAGCGCGATCAGGCCAACCAGAGTGATGACGATCGATATGACGAACGCAAACTTGGGCCTGTTGATAAAAAACTGGCTGAACATGTCAGTGGCCCTGCTCCTGGTTCACAATAATCCCTCCGGTGGTGGGGTCGATATTGACGACCTTTGGAGTCACCTTGACACCGGGGCGCACTTTCTGGAGGCCTTCAACAATGATCTGTTCATTGGCTTTCAGTCCCTGGCTGACCACCCACATGGGACCCATACGGCGCCCCATTTTGACCTGCCGGGTTTCAACGGCCTGTTCAGGGGTGACGACCAGAACAAAACGGCCGGATTGGTTCTCCTGGACTGCGGCCTGGGGGATCACCGGTTGCAGCACCTTGTCCTTGCTTTCAGCCAGCAGGGTAACGTACAGCCCTGGAAGGATAATTCCGTCCGGGTTCGGGAATGAAGCCCTCAGGGACAGGGTTCCGGTCGTCTCATCCACCCGGGTATCGGCAAAATTGAAGGTTCCCTGCTCTCCATAGTCCTGGCCTGTCGGCAGTCGCAGGTTCAGTTTGAACTGCTCATTGTCGTCATCCTCACGACCGGCATTGGCCTGGAGATGGCTGACCAGCTGCTTTTCATCCACCTGAAAGTTGACATAGATCGGGTCCGTGCTGGTCAGGGTCGCCAGAGGTTCGCTGGTAGGCCCTACGAGGTTGCCAACGCTGTACCGGGCTTTGCCTACTTCACCCTTGAAAGGGGCTTTAATCCTTGTGTAGCCCAGGTTGAGTTTCGCTGAGTCCAGCTGTGCCTCAGCCGCCTGGACAGCGGCAACGGCCCTGGCTTCGTTGCTGGTCTGGGTGTCCAGATCTGCCTGGCTGATATGGCCCTTTTTGAACAGATCCTTACTGCGCTGCAAATCCTTGCGGGTCTTGGTCAGGTCTGCCTTGCTGCTGGCCAGGTCCGCTTCTGCCTTTTTCAGGGATGCCTCATAGGGCTTTCGATCAATTTCAAACAACAGCTGACCCTTCTCGACGGTCTGGCCTTCCGAGAAGTCCCGCTGGATCAGGAAGCCTTCAACCCGTGCCCTGAGGTCAACGGAATCGACGGCTTCTGTGCGGGCAACGTACTCATGGTACTCACCGACCTTCTGCTCAGTGACGTTGACAACAGACACACCGGGAGGTGGCATCTGCTGCTGTTGTTGTTTCTGGTCTTCACCGCAGCCGGCAAGAAGCAGGATAGTGGTAGCTAAAGCCCCGAAAGGAAGCCATTTGCCCAATTTGTGATCAGTGATAGTCGAGATCATTGATAGCTCCGAGAGGGGTCCTGGATGTTTGAAAAGACCCGAAAAAGCGAATGTTGTGTCTTAATCTTCAATGTCAGCCCCATTGTTAGCGTCTATCTATATGGAGCTGACCCTTTTTTTGACCGGTGCCTGCCAGTGGGGGCATTACTATTGTCAGGTTGCTCTGGCAGTGTTTATGGTTTGTTGTTCCGTATCAGGGTTGCCGGGGGATGCCCGTCGTTGAGCTGTCTAAACAGAGGGTTGGCAGCGGATAACGAAGCGGGGTATCGCCCGTAGCCCAAGGCATTTCGGATGGTGGGGGATAGTATGAGTTTTGCTCTGCTATAGCCATGTGGAAAACCGAAATCAATCGTTATTTTACCGTCTTTAAGCTTTCGTAAATCATAACCTGAACGAGATTTACACGCTGCTTACCCGGCCTATTTACCCTGTATAGATGATGAGCCGTAGACTGGAACCCAGACATCAAGCGGTATCAACAAGTGATTCGAAAAGGCTTGGGTTCAAGTGTCTGGAGAGCCTGAGCCACGGGTTTAGAGCCGATTATATGCCTCTGGTGGTCGCTTGTAACGACGATTAGGCAAAAAACAGGCAGAAACTGAAATCCGCTGAAAGGATACCGCAAACCGAATACCCCATGAGCTGTACCTTGACCCCGCTTCCCCCAAAGCGGGGTGTTTTTTTTATGGCGATGACAAAATAGCAGCAACAAAGCTGTATTTTCCGGGTGAAGGCTGTATATCATGCCTGTGTCGCCGTTTAGCGAGTAGTGTCAGGAGGCTGTCATGCTTATCGTTGAGAACATAAGCTCAACAGCTTCATGAAAAATCGATGCCAGGGAGCCTGCAATCGGTTCGACAGGTTCCTGGAGCTATCTTTTGGGAAGCCGCCCAAGGCTGTTACGTTATGGAGCATTCAATGAGCACTGTTAAAGCCAACAATGCCAAACTGCTGCTGATAGATGATGATATAGAGCTGTGTGAGTTGTTGATTGAGTATCTGGCAACGGAAGGGTTTGAGGTTGACGCGGTTCACGATGGTGAGGCTGGGGTCACGGCCGCCTTGTCCGGTGACCATTGCCTGGTATTACTGGATGTGACGCTTCCCAAACTGAACGGCTTTGATGCCCTGAAGCAGATACGTCAACAGTCTGATATTCCAGTGCTGATGTTGACTGCCAGGGGGGATGATGTGGACCGGATTATCGGCCTGGAAATCGGCGCCGATGACTATCTGCCAAAACCCTATAATCACCGGGAACTGGTGGCTAGAATCAAGGCGATTCTGAGACGGGGTCGCACACCGACGGTTCAGGAAGGGGCGGCGAAATCGCTTCAGATTGATGACATTTACCTGAATCTGGCGAACCGAGAGGCCAGTATCGGTGGGGAGCCTCTCGAACTGACCGCTACTGAATTCCTGGTGTTAAAAACGCTGATTGAAAAAGCCGGTGAGTTGATCTCCAGGGATGACCTGACCCAGATTGCCCTCAACCGTCGACTGACCCTTTACGATCGTGCCATTGATATGCATGTGAGCAACGTGCGTAAAAAAATCGGTACCCGTCCGGATGGCAGTCCAAGGATCAAAACGGTCCGGGGTTCCGGTTACTTCTATATTCGGCCCTGATTATGGCATTACGATTACCCAGGCTGGTTGTCTGGCCATGGCACAGTGTGTTCTGGAAAATTTTCCTGTGGTTCTGGCTGACCATGATCGCCATGCTGATCACACTGTTCATCGCCTTTGCCATTACAGTGGACCCGTCCGACTTTCTTTCGGAAAGGCGTGCCTTGTTCCGGGAGCTGGAAATTGCTGCAAGGAAGATGGAGCTGTTGTCGAGGTCATCGGTTCATCTGCCGATTCCCCGGTTCCCTGGCAGTGGCTATTACCTGTTTGATACAGAAGGCAATATTCTTGGCAGCGCCACTATTTCAGAAGAACTGATCTCGGCCTATAACAAAACCCGTAACCGGGCTGACCCTACCATTACCTTCCGTCGGGGCGTTGTGGTGGTCGGCCCGCAGAAAATTACTCTCAATGGCGGACCTTATGAGCTGTACCTGACCAAGGAGATGCCTCGTCTGGTGCACTGGCGGGTTCAACAGGTGATTGCCCGGCAGTGGCACCTGGTGATACTGGCTCTGGGGGTTAGTTTTCTCCTGTGTGTGATACTGGCACGTTATCTGGTAGGCCCTATACGGCAGGTTCAGAAGGTGTCAAGGAAGCTGGCCCGTGGTGACCTGGATGTTCGGGTTGCCCCAAAAGTTGCCCGGCGCCGTGATGAGCTGGGTGAGCTGGCCCGTGACTTTGATGATATGGCGGAGCAGGTGGGTTCCCTGATTTTGAGTAAGGAAAGGTTATTGCGTGACGTTTCCCATGAGCTCAGATCGCCATTGACCCGGTTGCAAATATCCCTGGCCCTGGCCCGCCGAAAAGCGCCGGAGGCGGAGGCAGAACACGCCCGGATTGAAAGGGAGATTGAGCGGCTGGATCAACTGATTGGTCAGATTATTCATTTTTCCAGAATTCAGCACAATATTGCCAATATGGCCAGCAGCAATGTGGCGCTGGCCACGGTGGTCAAAAAGCTGGTGGATGATGGCAACTTTGAAGCCCAGGCCCGTGAAAAGTCGGTGGTCTTGAAGGAGAGTGCTGCCATAGAGTTGGTGGCTATTCAGGATTTTCTGGCCAGTGCCATTGAAAACATTATCCGCAATGCCATTCGCTTTACCCCTGAGCATTCTTGCGTTGAAGTAAGGCTGCTTCAGGAAGGAGAGGAGGCGGTGGTTCGCATCCGGGATTACGGTCCCGGGGTGCCGGAAGAGGCCCTTGAAGAACTGTTTGAACCTTTTTTCCGGGTGGATGAAACCCGGGGCAAGGAAAACGATGGTACCGGCCTCGGGATGGCTATTGCATCCACTGCGGTCCACAAACATAACGGCTCTATTGTTGCCCGAAATGCCCAGCCCGGGCTTGAAGTTGCCATAAGGTTGCCGCTTAAAAATGGCCTCAATATCTGATACCGCACTGCATGGGTGGGACCTTTCCCCAACCCGGGCCAGGGAGCTGCAAGTCTCTCTGGCTGGCCGGGTGATCAGGCAGGATGAGTTACCTGTGATCCACTCTGTTGCTGGAGTGGATGTGGGCTTTGAGCAGGGAGGACGGGTGACCCGGGCTGCCGTGGCGGTTTTGTCGTTTCCTGCTCTTGAGTTGCTGGACTACAGCATTGCCCGCCTTCCTACTGTGATGCCCTATATTCCCGGGCTGCTTTCTTTTCGTGAATGTCCGGCCATTCTCAAGGCGCTTTCCCTGCTGAATCACCGTCCGGAGTTGTTGCTCTGTGATGGACAGGGGATAGCACACCCCAGGCGGTTTGGGGTTGCCTGTCATCTTGGTGTACTGACGGGGTTACCCAGTATTGGTGTGGCCAAGAGTCGGCTGTGTGGTCAGAATGACGTTTTGCCTGAGGAAAAGGGCAACCAGGTGGATCTGGTCGACAAGGGGGAGCTGATTGGCAGGGTGGTGCGCACAAGAACCGCAGTGCGGCCTCTCTATGTTAGTATTGGCCACAAAGTCTCCCTTGCAACGGCGGTTCACTATGTCCAGGCCTGTCTCACCCGGTATCGCTTACCCGAAACCACCCGCTGGGCGGATGCACTGGCTTCCAATCGGGGAAGGGCGCTGGCCAGGGCGGATCAAATACTGTCTCGTTAGTATTCTGTTCTCAGTGCTTCTTTCCGGGTGTTCATCGGAAACAAGAGAGACCCTTTCCCAGCAGCAATTACAGCAGGCTGTGGTTGCTGGCTTCCCTGCTCCCCGAATTTGCACTCTTGATCTATTGCCCATGATGGAGGTACAACTCTACCTTGAGGCTCCTCAGCTCTTTATCCGAAAGGACGGTGAGCCCCTGATGATTCAGATTGATGGGCAAGTGGATGCGAATGTCTTTGGTTCACTGGTCACAGAGAAGCTCCCCGTCCACATAAGCGGGCAAGCGAGGCTGAGGTACGACGCCGGGGATCATGCCATTTACCTGGACCGGATTGATTTTGTTGAAGCCCGGATCGACCTGGAAATCGCCTTGTTTAAAACCATGGTGGTGGAAAGGTTCCAGGCGGTATTGTCTCAAGAGTTGGCCAGCATTCCTCTGATTATGCTCGACCGGGTCCCAGCATTGTCAGAGCGGGTTAAATCTTTGGCAGGAATGAGCGCCAGTGGCAGTGTCCTGCTGGGTGTTGTTCAAGGAGAGGTGGTCCTGGCACCGGTTAAATAAGGGGCTATCTTGGCTATTCAGTATGCAAATAGCAGGTGGTGAGTAGCTATTTTCAGGGTAGAGGTAGGCTGCATTTTTCACTCATGGATGTTTAGATCGTATCGTAGTTCGGTGGCAGCTTTCCGGTGAGTTGATAAACATCAGAAATGGCAATGGCCTGGTCACATACGGTCATTTTGATATTCACCATTTCCACATTATCCCTGTTTTCCGGGCTGGCTTTGTGGGCGGTCTGTGACTGAAAGTGTTTAAGGCTCTGGTTGAGTTCCAGTTTTTCCAGCTGCAGAAAGGCTTCGTTGTAATGGCATTTTTTCGCCAGCCTGAGTGCCTGTTCATACATGAAGTGGGTGTCTATAGAATCAACCATGGTTTCCAACGGGGTTGTTGATGACATAACTGAAAGTTTAGATGACGGAATCCAAAGTGTTCTTCTTATTCAGTCCTCAACCGACCGGTTTTTTCCGTCTCAACGACGCTTTCTTCACAGGGCCTCTTTTTCTGGGGGGCGCTGCACTCTTTTTTATAAAGTCAGCAGGGATCTCGCTTTCCTGCCATTGCCCTGGCTGTAATGAGCCCAGCTGCCATGGGCCGATCTGGCAGCGAATCAGCCTGAGTGTCGGGTAACCTACTGCTGCAGTCATTCTCCTGACCTGCCGGTTTTTACCCTCTTTGATGGTCATTTCAAGCCAGCAGTCTGGCACAGTCTTGCGTTCGCGTACCGGTGGGTTTCTGGGCCATACAGAAGGGGGAGAGATCAGGCTGACTCTGGCTGGTCGGGTAAGTCCATCCTTCAGCATTACTCCCTTTCTAAGGTTGTCCAGTGCCTGATCGTCAGGAATGCCCTCAACCTGGACCCAATAAGTTTTTGACAGTTTGTGGTCTGGCGAGGCTATTTGATGCTGCAATGGACCATTATCGGTTAAAAGCAGGAGGCCCTCGCTGTCCCGGTCCAGGCGCCCAGCCGGGTACACTCCCGCAACAGGAACAAAATCCTTAAGTGTTTTTCGCCCTTCCTGGTCCGAAAACTGGGTCAGCACACCGTAGGGTTTGTTAACCATGATGAGCCTGGGGCTTTTGGGGGCTTGTGTCTTGGCTGTGGGCATGGAGCAAGAGGTTCTGAAAAAAGTGGCTATTATAAGTGCAGTGCTGGCGGTGAGCCAGGCAGTTTAATGACCATAACGCCCATTTGCCAAGGACACTATTGAATCATGCCTGCCAGTCTGAATGTTTCGGAAACGAAAAAACCATTGCAAATGCTAATAGTGGCCCGTTATCTGGTGCCATTTGCTTTTGGTTTATTGCTATGGAACCTCCCTGTGCCTGAAGGCATCCATCTTCAGGGCTGGCAAATGATGATCATCTTCTTCAGTACACTGCTCGGTGTGATGATCATGCCTCTGCCTATGTCTGCTGTGACCTTGATGGGTATTGCTGTTCTGGGGCTGACCGAAACATTGACTCTGAAGCAGGCATTGGCAGGCTACAGTGAGCCCATCACCTGGCTGATCATGCTGGCTTTTTTTATCTCTCACGGGTTTATCAAAACCGGTCTTGGCTTGAGGATGGCTTATTGCTTTATGAGGGTCCTTGGGAAAAGCACTCTCTCTCTGGGTTATGGGCTGACATTGACGGACGCCATTCTGGCTCCTGCCATGCCCAGTATTACCGCAAGAGCCGGAGCGGTTGTGTACCCCATCATGCGCTCCATCGCCGAAGTCTATGACAGTCACCCGGGTCAAACAGCCAATCGTATGGGGACCTTTCTGACCCTGGTTGTCTTTCATGCCAATGCCATCACCAGTGGCATGTTTTTGACGGCAATGGCAGGAAACCCTCTGGTGGTAAAGCTGGCAGGAGACCAGGGCATTGATATTACCTGGGGCACCTGGGCGCTGGGGGCTGTTGTACCGGGTGTGATCAGTCTTCTACTTATGCCGTTTTGCCTCTATCGCCTGGCTCCGCCGGGGGTCAGGGAAACCCCGAAGGCTGTGGATATGGCAAAAAAGGAGCTACATCAGCTGGGTGCTCTGAAAAAAGAAGAGTGGATAATGGGGGGGACTTTTGCCAGCTTGCTGCTGATGTGGGTATTCGGTCAGCATATTGGGGTATCTCCTGCACTGGTGGCTCTTTCTGGAGTTTGCCTGTTGATTCTGACCGGAGTACTGAGCTGGGACGATGTTAAGGGAAATAAAGGGGCCTGGGATACCATGGTCTGGTTTGGAGCTTTTGTGACAATGGCGCACTATCTCAGTGAACTTGGCGTCGTCAGTTATGTCAGTGGTTCGTTGGGAGGGCTCTTCTCTGGCTTATCAGCACCTCTGGTTATGGCCTTCATCTGTATTCTTTACTGTTTTGCCCACTATTTTTTTGCCGCAACCACTGCCCAGATCAGTGCCATGTACGCCAGTTTTCTGCTGATTATGTTGACTGCAGGAGTGCCTCCCCTGGCAGGGGCTCTGATGCTGGCCTATCTGAGCAACTTATGTGCTGTGGTAACTCATTATGGTAATGGGCCAGCCCCCATTCTTTTTGGTTCTGGCTATGTTCCGCTGGGGACCTGGTGGAAGTCAGGGTTTGTCATGATGCTTGTTTATCTGGTGATTTGGTTAATTCCGGGAAGCATGTGGTTTTGTGCTCTGGGCTTTCTCTAGAAAGTTGTTTCTATTGGCTGCTTGTATGGAAAAATGATTCTATTTGTTAGGGTTTCAGCGTATTAATTGTGGTGGAAAAGGGTATATTTACGAATTCTTTAAGATTTGCTGACGGTTAGAATAAACAACAGATAAGCTGCTCTAATCACTTATCTGTTTTCAAGGAAGTCTTGTACTTCCGGATGGCTGGAGTCATTTCAGCCATTTCTGTCATGTTCGTTCTTCTATTTCAGCCGGGTATTTTTACCCGGCTTTTTTTATGGCCATGGATGGCCTGTATCCTGGAAATGCAGGAGCAATTTCCAGGGTATGGTATGGATGGCCTGTATCCTGGAAATGCACGACTGCATGGATGCAGGAGTTAGTACCCATAGGGCATAAAAGTAACGCAAGGAGCAGTTACCGTGGAGCAATTTCCAGGGTATGGTATGGATGGCCTGTATTCTGGAAAAGCCTGAAAGCATTACACCCACTCATCAGTGAATCATGGCTTCAACCAGGACGGTTTTAATCAGGAAGCCAAGCACTCCCAGCCCTAGAGCACCAAACAATATCAGCGTTCCGAACTTCCCGGCTCTGGACTGTTTGGCAAGGTCATAAACAATAAAGGCCATAAACAAAACAAGGCCTCCGATCAGTACCTGCATCATTAATGCTTCAAACTGCTCAATTTCCATGTTTTCTCCCTTATTGCGAGTCCTATTGTAGGGGGTGGATCGCTATCAGGCTACCTGGGTCTGAAGTCTGTTTTCATCAGCGTTTCCTGCTGAAACAGACAGTGCCCTACATTCATTGGCATCAATACCGATATAGGTAAATGAATAGACCGCCATGAGCAGGACTCCGGGGGAATAATGGCAGCCAAAATCAAGCTGGTGGACGTGACCAAGCTGAAAAAATCCAATGTTCTGGTGACCAACCAGGCTGAGCAGGTGCTTCGTCAGGCAAAGGCCGTGCTTCAGAAGCAGGAGGAGTTCATGGCTCAGGGGGGAATGGACAGGCAAAAGCTTCGCGCCTTCATCAACAGCGATGCCTGGTCACCCAAACAGAGGCAGAAAGCCCGTCAGGAGCTGATACGCTGGCATGAAGAGCTTAAGAATGGCATGGCTCACGATGCTTCTGTCAAGCAAAAGGAGCTTAAGCTGTCGGCACGATTATTAAAGCCAGGCAGAAAGCAGGCATCAAAACGCTCCCAGCGCCGTCGAACCGGTTTTCTTTAAAGGCTCCAGGTAAGCGTCAGACAGGGATGGTCGCTTTATGAATTCAGTAAACGGTGTTAACAACACAGGTGTTAACCAGATAAATCCCGCCGAGATGAGCCAGCAGGATTTTATTGCTGCGGTTTATCTGGAACGAGGGGAGATGCTGGATACCGAAGTCCGAAGGCTGGTTGCGGAAATTGACAAGAGCAACCAGATGGCCAACGCCATTAATACGCTGCTGGGTAAAACCAATGTTTCTCAATACGGTACCACGGACTACCCAGAGCCGACCTGGGCGGTTAATGGCAGTACGGTTGTTCTTGATAATGGTTATGGGCTGAATTTCAGCCCTGACGGTAATGGAGGAACCACATTTACCTTACTGGATGCCGATGGAAATCAGCTTATTTATCAAAATCAAACACTGGTTCCGGTTCCTGAAGGGACCACGGTGGACGTTCTGAAGGCCGGGATTCCGGTCATGAGTGATATGACCCTTATTCTGGACGATGGTACTGAAATTACCTTTCAGGTTGGAACACCGGATACGCCTTTTGATTCTCAGAATTTTTCCGGGGGGTTAGCCGATATCACCGCTATTTCCGTTACCAGGGGAAACCAGGGGTTGGCCATTACAGGAATGGATACTGGAAACCCAACGCTCAACCCACCCAATCTATTTGGTGAAACCTTTGATGCCAGTGATAACGATGGCTATGTTTTGCTGGAGTCGGGAGGGGTTCATGACTGGGAATATGACGGCGGAAGTGTTACAAATATGACCCAGACAAACCCCAATGACAGCAGCGAGGTTGTAGACGGTTTTTTTGCCCGTAAGCTGGCCTTTGAGGCGGATCTCAATAACGAGTTTTCTGGCAGTATCCCCTTTCTGACCCAGAAAGAAATCGACCTGCTCACCAATGAACTGAGAATTACCTATTCAGACGCCAGTGGCACCGGCAACCTGACCCCGGAGGAGTGGTCTTCCCTTAAATCCAGCCTGGTGACGGCCAGGGATAACCTGACCAGTAATACTCAGCTGCAGACGGCTCAGCTGCAAAGGGCCATGCAATCCTACACCCATAATTTTGATGCTATGTCTAATGCCCAGTCAAAGATCTATAACCTGCTGAAAGACATTGTTGGCAATATGAAATAGCCCTATTCAAGGCTGATGCCGAGATGGCTGACACCTTCATTGCTGGCTATCTGTTGAAGCTCTCTGGCAAAATCCCGATTCTGTTTTTTCTGCCCGGTTACCTTGCTCACCAGCAGATCAAGAAACCCCATTTGAACCTGAAACAGCTCATGCTCTTCAATGTACTGGGTGAGTTCTGTTCCCTTCAACTCAGGCACTTCAGTGTATTTGATGAACTTTCCAACGGTGCTCAATGACAGGGTCAGGGCACTGGCGGTCTCATCAACGGAGGACTTCATGGCACAGTGGATACCGCAATGCAGGCTGACCGCAAAGTCGAGGGCGGGCTGGACACCAAAGATATCGAAGTCATCCAGGCTGGGTGTATTGCTATCAAGGCGTTCCAGCAGGCGCTCAAAGTTTTTTGCCGATTGCAAACCGGCCACGTTATCCCAGAGCAGATCCAGGCAGTGCCTGACTTCTTTCACTTCCCCGTAACCGGTGAGCTCACTGAACAGCACATAGTTGGGCCAGGCCCGTTCGCTTGAGGCAGTAGCCAGTGCAGTCAGCTGCCAGTGGGAAAGGTTCTGGAGATTGCTGTGAAATTGGGAGTAAAGCTTGCGGGTGTTCAAGGTTCGCGTCCGGTGGTATCAATTGCGGACGAGTTTACCAGTTCTGCTATGGATGTGGCAGCCTGCCACCACTCTGGCAGGCTGATCCGGTGGGATTACAGAGACCAGCTGAAATTAAGCTGGACAGCATCCAGGTTGTAATTAGAGTCCAGTTCAATGCTTGAACGCTCTGAAACACAGCTCTGGGCTTTCAGTCTCTTGGTACCCAGGCGCACGTTGGAGCACTTGCCAAAGTTGTAACGGGTTTTTTCTTTAATAAAGTTGATACCTTCTTTAACCGTTCCACTCACGCCAAGGTAGTCCAGTCCCAGTAGTACTGCTGAACCCGCTACCTGGCTCCGGATTTTCTCCGGGTTATCAAGGGCTTTGTAGATCAGTGACCCTGCTTTTTTCTGGTCGATCTGTCCTCTATTCAGGTTGACGGACAGCCTGTTCTTGCCTGTCTTAACCTTTTTTGACAACTGGCTGGCAGAGATGCGGTCTACAGCGGCTATGTCCTTTGAGTAAGGTGTACTCAGATGGGCGTAAGCGGCCAGGTTATGTTCAGCATGAACGGAAGACGCATAACCAATCAGCAGCGAATACTTAATCAGGCTAATCCAGTTAACAGTACACTTCCTTGTGTTCATAACTTCTTCCCCTGTTCTGAGCCTTTTCCCTGGCTGTCATTGCTTTTGCTGCACTGTGCAGCGCGTAGTTCAAGAGGTGAAACACCTCTCACACTTTTCAGTAAAGCATGACATTCGAATTTATTCCTTAAACCAAGGTGTAATATTTCAAATAGTTATAAGACATATAAATGAAGCAAGTCATCGAGGCTACAGAGTGTGCGTTTCCATGGGTGAGGTAGCCTGAGCATCCATTTGCGGCGCTTTTGTCTTGGCTTTTTCTGGCATTTTTCAGCTATTGGCTGTGATTTAGCCTTTTCCGCTTAGGAGTTATCGGCCATTGAAGGGTAATGCTGATTGCCGTTCGTAGGTTTTTAGAGGAGGTTCAGCAGATAAAGGAGATGGGGAACCCGGAGGCAAGGCTCCGGTGTAATGGGGTGCTATGAGGGAGTAATCAGGCCCTGGACATGAATTTTCCAGTTTCTGTGTTCACTTTAATGATCTCACCCGGGCTGAGGTATTCCGGAACCTGTACCTCCAGCCCGGTGCTCAGGGTGGCTGGCTTGGTTCGTGCTGCGGCGGACGCACCTTTAATGCCAGGAGCGGTGTCAACGATTTCCAGAGCAACGGAAGAGGGAAGATCAATGGCCAGCAGTTGCCCCTCAACCAGAAGAGCTACAAGGCCTTCAAGGCCGTCGGTGATATAGAGCAGCTGATCTTCAATGGTGCTGGCATTGACCAGATACTGGCTGTAGTCTTCTGAATCCATGAAGGTGCACTCATCACCCTCACGATAAAGCAGACTGACCGACCGGCGCTGAAGATCAACATCGGCCAGCAGTATGTCTCCAGTGAGGGTTTGCTCAAGCTTCTGCCCACCAGGCACAGAGCTGAAGCGGATTTTATAAAGCGTCTGGGCTCCCCGGGCCGAAGGGCTTTTTGTTTCCAGCTGACGAACCTGGTAATACTGGCCGTCAATTTCAACAATCTGGCCTTTTTTCAGTTCTCGGGCGTAGGGCATCGGGTTCCTCGGTATAGGATGTGGTCAGGAAAAGAGGGGTAATGTTACTCTGGTTGTCCTGGTTGCTCTGATCAGGAACGCTCTGATCGGGAGTGCTCTGGTCAGGGTAGTCCAGTTCAAGAAGCTGGAGCCTCTGGCCCAATAGCCTTATATAGCCCTGTTCGCGGCTCTGGCCATTCAGGGTGAACTCAAACCGGAAACAACGCTCTATGGTCAGCTGGCCTGATGGGCCTCGTCTGACGGCGCTTCGGTATCGAACCACAGAGTCGTCCAGAAATTGTACCTTCATTTCTTTGCAGGCCCGGCGACCATGGGCAACAGCGGTTTCTTTCGCCCGGGCGGTATCGAACCAGTAAAAAACAAAAAGGGAAAGCAGGGTCATCCAGAGTATTGCGTCCATGGCTGCATTCTAGAGGGGTTCTTAAAAGAAATCGATGGTGTTTTGCCTGAGGTGTGGGGGTACCAGCGTAAACTGGGCATGAACAACCGGCAGCTCCCGTAAAGGATTGCCGGCAGTGCTCGCTGAAGGCTAGTGAAGGTGTCTTGGGTTGCTCGACCTGCCAATGACCTTGCCTTTTCTGTCCAGCATCCTCTCCCTGGCGTCCAGGCGGTAAATTTGTCTCAGGTATTCGTTTTTGATGGCTTTTTCATCAACGAACTTCGTGATGTCTACGCCGACATGCTCAAGGTATTCCAGCATGTACAATGAGTTAGGCACAATAAACTCCGCTGTGATGGCCCGTTACAATGTGCGCGCTAGCATACCTCTGGTGGTTGGCGGTTTTTTTGACATGGAGCAGGCTTTTGGATGAATAAATACTTACTGCGACTAAGGGTGTGTACGAGGTTATCCTTATGAGTTTATTGCCAAATGTTTATCAGTGAAAAGTTTTGTGAAAATGTTTTCGTACAAATGTTTCCTTTTAAATAAAGGCATAATCGAAAAATAAAACTGAACGTGATCCGTATAATTGAACCTATCCACTACGATGACGAGTGCATGGAGATAATTATGCTGGTAGGGGTTCCGAAAGAGATAAAAAATCATGAGTATCGGGTTGGTTTGACGCCTGCTGCCGTTAAGGAGCTGGTTGAAAATGGACACCAGGTATTTGTTGAGGATCGTGCCGGGGAAGGGGTTGGTTTCTTTAATGAGGATTACCTTGCAGCAGGTGCCAGCATTCTACCCACAGCGGAAGAAGTCTTTGAAACCGCGGAAATGATTGTTAAGGTCAAAGAGCCCCAGTCCGTTGAAAGAGCTCGTCTTAAGCCTCATCACACCCTGTTCACCTATCTCCACCTTGCCCCTGATGTACCCCAGACCGAAGACCTGATTGAGTCCGGTGCCACCTGCATTGCTTATGAAACCGTTACGGATAAACAGGGCCGTCTACCGTTGCTGGCTCCTATGTCAGAAGTGGCTGGACGGATGTCCATTCAGGCGGGAGCCCGGTGCCTGGAAAAATCCATGGCGGGTCGTGGGATGCTGCTTGGCGGTGTGCCTGGCGTTGAGCCGGCCAAGGTTGTGATCATCGGCGGCGGTGTGGTTGGCCAGAATGCGGCTGCCATGGCGGTGGGTATGGGAGCAGATGTGTCGGTTCTGGACCGTTCTGTGGATGTACTTCGCCACATGGACTCCCTGTATGGCAACCGGATCAAGACCGTTTACTCTACCTCTCAGTCGATCAGGGAACATGTTCTTGAGGCCGACCTGGTCATTGGTGGCGTACTGCTTCCAGGTGCCGCAGCTCCCAAACTGATTACCCGTGAGCTAATCAGTGAGATGAAATCCGGCTCTGTGATTGTCGATGTGGCCATTGACCAGGGGGGCTGTGCTGAAACGGCCAAGGCAACCACCCACGATGATCCCACCTTCATTGTTGATGATGTGGTTCATTATTGTGTGGCCAATATGCCTGGCGCTGTGGCAAGAACCTCAACCCTGGCCCTGAACAACGCGACTTTACCCTATGTTCTTGAGTTGGCTAATAAAGGTCCGCGCAAGGCCCTTGCTGAGAACCCTCATCTGCTGGAAGGTCTCAACGTCTGTAAAGGGGTTATTACCTGTGAGTCTGTGGCTGAGGCCCAGAACCTTACCTGGCGACCCGCTGTTGAGATGATTCAGGAAATCTGAGCGACCTCTTCTTTTCCTCTTTTTCTCCTCTCCATCGATCAGCCCCCAGCCGGGGGCTTTTTCTTCACTTCATTCAGCAGCAACCTGCGTTAAAGTGTCTCAATCCAGGAACTTCTGTAATGCAGTAGATTGCTGTTGAGCACAGCGAAGCGCAACAAAAGCCGTACTTTTTTCTTACGCTATGGGTATGTCTGGGATCAGACACTGGAAAGAATGGAGGCGATCCCTGTTTCCTGGATGATTCTGAGTTGTTCGTCGTCTTTGGCCAGCAGCAGGCCGGCAAAACCCAGGGCGTTGATGGGGGCAGCAGGGTGTCGTCCAGATTTTCTGGGAACTACCATCATCCACTGACCGGTCACCAGCAAGTTATGGGGCAATGGATCCTCGTCCTGATCGGGCTGGTGCAAGTCCAGTGCTTCCAGCAACTCCAGGTACTTTTCATACAGTACATCCGGTGATGGCAAAACCGGTTCAGGAAAACGTCTGATCTGGTGGGAATAGGGCAGTTGCTCAACCCGCTGAGCCCCATCAGGCATGCCGGACACCAGTGGATCAATGGGCAACTGGGTGCAGGGAATCGCCTGAAGATGGCAGTGGGGCTGGCTGGCCCCGGCCTCCCGGGCACTGTTATAAAAGGCCAGTAAAGGCGCTTCATTCATTACCGAATACAGGGCATTGAACTCGGCCTGGGAGAGAAGGGACTCCTGTCGTTTAAACGCGGGTGTTACGATCAGCAGATGATTATCAACCACATTGTACTTATTCAAAAGAATAACGTGCCCACTGTCCAGGTGCCCAACGTATAAGGCCTCTTCATAAGGCAGGAAGGGGTTTTCAGGGAGTTTATCATTTTGCTGATGAGAGTGTCTGCGAAAGCCGGAAGGTTTCTGCCTTGGTTTGCAAAGTACCCGAACCTGGAAGGGGATTCCGTTCTCATCAATCACCTGTTGCCGGGTTTCTATGCTTTTCAGGTCGCCACTTTTCCGGGCTTTTTCCCGGGTGATATTGAGCCGTTGCAACAGGCTGCCCTGGGGAATCAGTCTGGGTGAGTCCGTATTCTTGGTCAATGCGCTCAGAGCCTCGAAGTCATTGCTGTTCAGGCCTGGGTGCCCGTTAAAAACAGCTCGCTGTATTGTTGCACCACGGCGTCCAGATCGATGGACTGCTCGTTATGGTACCAGCTCGATACCGATGACAGGAGCCCCGTAAAGGCACGAACCGAAATGGCGGCGTCAAGGTCCGGTTTCATTTCCCTCTTTTGCTGTGCTTCTGTGAACACCCGTTCCAGCAGTTTATGGTAGATGTGTGACTGCTCTCGTATGTTTCCCCGCCGTTCCAGGGGAATGGACTGGCGGTCATTATTGAAGACCACCATATAGTCCGCCCGTTCTTTCAGCGATGTCAGGGTATAGAGAATAATGGCCTTAACGGTTTCCGGGAAAATGTGTCCAGCGTCAACAATGGACTGAAGGCTCTCCACCTGGTGTTTAATCCCTTCCAGGCAGACGGCCTCAAGGGCGGCCTCTTTGGACCGGAAATAATAATACAGGCTGCCCTGCTTGATATTGAGCTTATTGGCAATATCAATGGTTCCAGCACCGTGATAGCCCTTATCGGCAAATACTGAGGCAGCCGCATCAACCGCGGCCAGATAGCGTTGGTCGTACTTGGATGTCTTGACGGTCAAAATACCTCCCCCCTATGTAGAACCAGGAAAGTATACCGTTTAAAGAGAATGCTATGAAAATGATCTTTCTATCAGGTGATAGAAATTGCTTTCCTTTTTTTTAATAGGCCTATAGAATTTCTTTGCGGTTATAGAAATTCAATTTATCTATAGAAGTCCCTGCAGGTTCCCGGTCGGTTCCGGGAGCACTTAAATAATAAAAACAAGGCAAGTCAACGCTTGCTCTGACAGGTGGCTATCCATGAAAAGCCTCACTCACCTTCAGCGTCTGGAAGCTGAAAGTATTCATATTTTCCGTGAAGTGGTTGCCGAAAGTCGCAACCCCGTCATGCTTTACTCCATCGGGAAGGATTCGGCGGTGCTGCTGCATCTGGCCATGAAAGCCTTTTACCCTTCCCTGCCGCCTTTCCCTGTCCTGCATGTGGATACCACCTGGAAGTTCCGGGAAATGATTGCCTTTCGCGATCAGATGGCCAAAGACCTGGGGCTGGAGTTGATTGTTCATATCAACCAGGAAGGGCTTGACCAGGGCATTGGCCCGTTCAGCCACGGTTCCGCCATTCATACGGATGTGATGAAAACCCAGTCGTTAAAGCAGGCCCTGGACAAATATCAGTTTGATGCGGCGTTTGGTGGCGCCCGTCGGGATGAGGAAAAATCCCGGGCCAAGGAACGCATCTTTTCCTTTCGCAGTGAGCAGCACCGTTGGGACCCGAAAAACCAGCGGCCAGAGCTCTGGCGAACCTATAACAGCCGTATCCACAAGGGTGAAAGCATGCGGGTCTTTCCCCTGTCGAATTGGACGGAGCTGGATATCTGGCAGTACATCCATCAGGAAGACATACCCATTGTGCCTCTTTACAAAGCCCGGGAGCGTCCGGTTGTGGAGCGGGATGGTGCCCTGATTATGGTGGATGATGACCGCTTCCAGCTGCGGGAGGGAGAAGTGATTGAAACCCGCAAAGTGCGGTTCCGGACCCTGGGGTGTTATCCCCTTACCGGTGCTGTGGAGTCTGATGCCGAAACCTTGCCAGACATTATCCAGGAAATGCTGCTGACCCGAACCTCTGAGCGCCAGGGACGGGTAATTGACCAGGATCACGGCGCCTCCATGGAGCAGAAAAAGCAGGAGGGGTATTTCTAATGTCTCATGTTTCGGATTTGATCGCCTCGGATATCAATGCCTACCTGACCGAGCAGGAAAACAAGAGCTTTATGCGGTTGATTACCTGCGGCAGTGTGGATGATGGCAAAAGCACCCTGATCGGTCGGTTGCTGTATGACTCAAAAATGATTTTTGAAGATCAGCTGGCGGCCCTTGAAAGCGACAGCAGAAAAGTGGGAACTACCGGTGACCAGGTGGATCTGGCGCTGCTGGTGGATGGTCTGGCGGCGGAAAGGGAGCAGGGGATCACCATTGATGTGGCCTACCGCTTTTTTTCCACGGATCAGCGGAAATTCATTATTGCCGATACCCCGGGGCATGAGCAGTACACCCGGAATATGGCAACCGGGGCGTCCACGGCGGATCTGGCCATTATTCTGATCGATGGACGCAAAGGGGTTCTTACCCAGACAAAACGACACAGTTATATTGTTTCCCTTCTGGGGATTCGCCATGTGGTCCTGGCCATCAACAAGATGGACCTGGTGGAGTATTCCGGTGAGCGGTTTGAAAGCATCCACAAGGATTATCTGGAATTTGCAGAACCCCTGGGTTTTTCTGATATTACTGCCATTCCGATGTCGGCACTGGATGGGGATAATGTTATCCAGCGTTCAGAGGCCATGCCCTGGTATCAGGGCCCGAGCCTGATGCAACACCTTGAGCGGGTGGATGTCTCCAGGGAAAACAGTGGCAAGGATTTTCGTCTGCCAGTGCAATGGGTCAATCGACCAGACCTGGATTTCAGAGGGTTTTCCGGAACCATCGCCGCTGGTG
Source organism: Endozoicomonas sp. Z74 (assembly GCF_057680865.1). Lineage (NCBI taxonomy): Bacteria > Pseudomonadati > Pseudomonadota > Gammaproteobacteria > Oceanospirillales > Endozoicomonadaceae > Endozoicomonas > Endozoicomonas sp. Z74. The sequence continues at coordinate 71,992 of NZ_JBLYZI010000009.1, read as the reverse complement.
AGGTGGCAGTAGGGGACGAAGTGGTGGCGCTGCCCAGTGGCAAACTCAGCCGGGTTGAGCGTATTGTCACTTTTGACGGTGAGCTGGAGTCGGCCCAGTGTGAGCAGGCGGTGACCTTGACCCTTGAGGATGAAATTGATATTTCCCGGGGAGACACCCTTGCCGGTGTCCGGGGGCGCCCTGAAGTCAGCAGCCATTTGTCGGCGGATATCCTGTGGATGGATGAGCACGAAATGCTCCTGGAGCGCCCTTATCTGATCCGGTTTGAAAACCAGACGGTTCCCGGCAGCCTGACGCGGATCAATTACCGGGTAAACGTCAACAGCCTTGAGCAGGAAGCAGCAGAGGTGCTGACGCTGAATGAAGTGGCCCGCTGTGAACTGAGCCTTACCGAGCGCATTCCCTTTGACCCATACCAGCAGACCCGCAGCATGGGCTGCTTTATTATTGTTGATCGCATCAGCAACAAGACCGTGGGGTGCGGTATGCTGCGGGGCAGTCTGGAGAGTGCCTCCAATGTTCACTGGCATGCCCTGGACCTGGACAAAACTTCCCGGGCCAGAGCCAAAGAACAGAAACCGGTAGTGCTCTGGTTCACCGGTCTGTCCGGCTCCGGTAAATCCACCATTGCCAATCGGGTGGAAAAGAAGTTGTTTGCCCGTGGCAACCATACCTACACCCTGGATGGAGATAATGTCCGTCACGGCTTGAATAAGGATCTCGGATTTTCTGATGCCGACCGGATAGAGAATATCCGTCGTATCAGTGAGGTGGCCAACCTGATGGCCGATGCCGGCCTGATCACCCTGAGCTGTTTTATCTCCCCATTTCAAAAGGACCGGGAGCAGGCCAGAAAGCTCTGTGGCGACCACCGCTTTATTGAGGTCTTTATTGATACCCCGTTTGAGGTGTGTGAGCAACGTGATCCCAAAGGGCTGTATAAAAAAGCCCGCAAAGGGGAGATCCGGCAGTTTACCGGACTGGACAGCCCTTATGAGCCGCCGGTGAACCCGGAAATCCATATCAGGACGGTTGAACAGTCCGTGGAAAAAGTGGCGGATGAGGTGGTGAACTATCTGGACCGGGAAGGGTATCTGACGCCCTGATGGGCTCAACCGCCTTATTCAGCCTGTGGCTACAGGTTGAATAAGGCGGTTCTTTTTTCAGTTGAGAGCCTATTATGACCGACTACGATGTATTTAACGGCGATGCCGACGGCCTCTGCTCGCTGGTGCAACTTCGCAACCAGGAACCGAGGGACAGCGTTCTCATCACCGGTGTTAAACGGGATATTGCGCTTCTGGAACGGGTTAATGCCAGCCAGGGTGACCGGATAACGGTACTGGATATTTCTCTGGACAAAAATAAAACGGCGCTGAATCGCAACCTGACTGCCGGTGCCAGTGTTTTTTATGTGGACCATCACTACCCCGGAGAGATACCTGAACACCGCCGTTTGCAGACCATCATCAATGAAACGCCGGATGTCTGTACCAGCCTTCTGGTTAACCGGTTTTTAGACGGAGCCTTTGCTGCCTGGGCAGTGGTGGGTGCCTTCGGGGATAACCTGAAAAAAAGCGCCCGGGCTCTGGCACGGAATCTTGACCTGTCTTCCGATGAATTGCAGGTGTTGGAAAACCTGGGTATTTACCTCAACTACAACGGCTATGGCAGTGGTGTTGATGATCTCTACTTCAGGCCGGATGAGCTGTTTCAGATATTACTGCCCTATGCCCACCCTCTGGATTTTGTTCATCACAGCCAGGGGGACTTTGAACGGCTGGAAAGTGGCTATCACCAGGATATGCAATCCGCTTTCAAGACCCGGGCTGAAGCAAAGACCGCTCACAGTGCGGTTTATCTTCTTCCGGATCAGCCCTGGGCCCGTCGGGTCAGTGGTGTGTTTGGTAATGATCTGGCGAATCGGTCACCGGACCTGGCCCATGCCGTATTAACCAGAAAGCCTGACGGAGGCTACCAGGTAAGTGTCCGGGCGCCCCTGAATAATAAAACCGGGGCGGCAGACCTTTGTCGTCAGTTTCCCACTGGAGGAGGGCGTGCCGCAGCGGCAGGCATTAATGATTTGCCTGCTGACTCCCTGCAGCCGTTTATTCAGACCTTTGAAGACTGGTATCGCTGAAGGGGGTTGCCCTTACAGCTCTACCTCGAAGGTCTTTTTAATCCGGGTACTGACCAGATTGATGGCGGTGGAGCGGGGCAGGCAGCGGGTCATCATGAAATTCGCTGCCCGGTTACTCCGCCCGGCTGCTGCCGAAGGGCGCTTGCCCAGCATACTCAAAGCGTCCCTGACGGTGTCCTCGACACTCATCATCATCGGATCAGTAGCTTCGCCGCCCACAGCCAGGTAGCCTTCGGTTTTCGTCGGCCCTGGCATAAAGCCCAGGACATCCACTCCGGCGGGTTTAAGCTCAGCCCACAGTGATTCAGCCAGCTTCAGGTCGTAGGCTTTGCAGCCGGAGTAGTTGGCGTTCCAGGCACCCGCCACTTCCGCTGCCATGGACGACAGAATAATGATACCACCTCGCCCCCTGTTCACCATGTCACTGGCAAAGTGGTGGGTCAGTCGGAGCACAGCCCGGGTGTTGACGTGTAATTGTGTCACCAGAGAGTCAACACTCTGGGATAAAAATGGGCTGATACTGGCAATCCCGGCATTGTTCACCAGTAAACCCACCTGACGGTCACCGATCCTGACCAGTAGCTCAGGCATAAAGTCGTCTGTCGACAGATCAACGCAAACCGGCAGCACCTCCACGGAAAACGATTGTTGTAATTCCCGGGACGTCTGCTGGAGCTCTGACTCCAGCCGGTCAGCCAGTATCAGGTTCAGGCCTGCTTCCGCCAGCTGGCGTGCAAACCCGGCACCCAGGCCTCGTGCCGCCCCGGTGACCAGAGCCCAGGGGCCATAGTGTGTTGAAGAGATCATAGTTGTATAACCTTCCCTGGAGCCTGTCGGACTTATGTTTGAAAGCATAAGTCCGACAGGCTATTGGCTAAGAGGTTTCAAGGGCGAGTTGTTCGGCGTATTTTTGCTCGGCAAAGGTTTTCAGTCCCCGGGCACACAGGTTGAAGCCATCTTCCACCCGTTTGGCCATGAGTGCCATCATTTCTTTCATACCGGAACCGCCAAACTCATCAATGGAGTTATAGGCACAGCGGTCACTGCCCAGGGGGGTCAGGGTCTGGGTTCGTTCTGCGTGAATAGGGTCTCCGGGGTTATTTTCCATGGCCCAGGCAATGGCTTTGCAGGGTTCAATCCGGGTGATGTATTCAATTTGCTCCTGCAGGCCAAAACCCAGCTCGACCATCATTTTGATGGGAGAGCCCAGTTCAAGAGTCGCTTCCGCTTTGGGGCAGAACGGGTTCCATTGTCCGTAGGCTTCAAAGTTGACGAGAATATCCCATACCACTTCGGCGGGGGCGTTAATAATCATTTCATCCGATGAAACAGAGTCTCTGGTTATCATGGCTCACCTGTGTTGTGAAAAGTCGTAAGTCGGGTGTTATCCCGGAAGATTCCGGGTCACTGACTGATAGGCCACCGGCGGTCCTGGGTATAGAATTCAAACCGCTCATTGATCATGGCCTCGGTCAACCCATAAGACGCCAGGTCATATTCATGTCGGCCATGTTTGTTTTTGGGATTGGCGTCAATATGGGCCTGAATGGCCTGCTTTGATGCTCTGCCCAGGGGAAGTCCGAAGTGCTGGCAGATACGCTCAACCATAGCCATGGGCTGTTCCGCGCACTCCTGCTGTGAACAGTCAATGAACCGCTCTTCCGGAAGTTTTGCCCGTTCAGCCAGGCCTCTTTCCAGTGAGGTGGCGTACCATTCCAGAACTCTCCGGCCAATCTCCTTTGGATCAAGGTGGCTGCAGTCCCCTGCAAACATTTTCATGACAGCCCGGTTCATACTGTTGATGGAGGGGATCACCTGTTTCGGATCCCGGTGGCACCAGATAAACCGGGCGTCGGGAAAGACATTGACAATGGCGTCGATGCCCCACATGTGGGAAGGGGCTTTCAGCAGCCACTGTTTTCCCGGAGAGCGCCAGTTCAGCATTTTCAGCTGTTGCAGCTCATGCTCATACATTGAGGTCAGGTCCTGGGACTTCATCCAGCTGCCAAAAGGCTCAAACAACCCTTCAAACCCCAGCTGGGCACCACTGAAGGCAAATGCATGGAGCAATACGCACTCTTCCGGAGTGTCCGCGTCAATGTAGTGAATCTTCTGAAATTCCGGGTCCTGAAAATGAGCCATCGCTTCCGCCAGAGGTTTGTAGCGGGGATCTTCTTCTCCGGGCTGGCTGCCGGGCCAGAGGTCCGGAAGCTGCACTTCCCATTGCAGGGGAGCCCGGTTTTCAGGTGCAGCTGCCAGCAGGTTAAGCAGGGCGGAGGTTCCGGAGCGGGGCAGTCCGGTGACAAAAATGGGGGCGGTGATGGTCTGGTCGTGAATATCCGGGTGCCGTTTCAATGCTGCTTCCCAGCGCAGACGGGTGGACAACAGGTTGATCAGCCGCTCACGACACTTCTTTCTGCCAACGGGGTCTTTTACCAGCCGGTCATAGGTTTCAGCCAGAGCCTGCAAACCCTCCCGGTAGGGCAGGGTGCCAAAATCCGTCAGCCCCGAAAAGCGGGTGGCTTTTTCAATCAGTTCATCCACGTTGAAGGAAATAGGGGAAAGGTTTTTCTGTTGTTCATTCGCTTTGGTCATTGGCTTTTCAGCTAGCATGTGACGACTCCCTGTTGACGTTCTGTTTGCTCACCGGATTCCTTGAGCTCATGGAGTTTAACGACCCGGGTGTTCACCAGAGGGTGATGGTCAGCGCCAATCCAGCGCCAGCACATGGTGCCCTCCCTGTGGCCAGCGGTCTCAATCCAGTTGGGTAAGCCGGGGTCGGTGTGGGAAACCACAACCCGGACGCTGCCATCCGGTTCATACTGTGCCGTATGTTTATTGACGTGTATGTTGAAGTAGCGGTAATCCAGAGATTCCATCCACCAATTATCCAGCTGGAAATTCCAGGTCTGGCATTGGGGGATCACGGGCGCTTCAATCACCAGGGCTTCATCTTCCCCGAGGGACCAGGCGCTGTGAAAATAAAATATATTGGGGTCTCCGCCGATGGCCTGGCAGTAGTCCTGATCCGCAGGAGGAAGCTGGTTCACGTGGGGCAGAAAACTTTCACTCCAGTTTTCAAACAGTCGGGCGGCACCCTGAACCAGGCGGACTGCCCCCTGTAACCCCTGGTCCAGTTGTTCGGCTGTCAGGGGGGTAGGGCGTTCAAGGCTGGCGCCAAGGCGCTCAATGGTTAACTCGGCCCGTGTTTCCTTTTCCCTGTCCTGAAAGGTTTGTCGTATATTGATGGCATTGGTTTTCGGCCCCATGGGCAGCCAGTTCCCAGGCTGTTCCCTCTGGCTGAGAATAATTTCAAAGGTGCCGTCCGCTTCGATATGGATTTCCCTGGAGTCCAGGAAGCCGGTGGTTTCCATGGTGCCGCCGGAGGCGTATTTATTGATGATGGAGCTGAATCCCAGGTAGTCAACAGTGCCACGGGTGCCGGTAATGCGGTAGTCGCAGTCCGGGTTGACCACGGCCAGTTCATAGCGGTTGTCCGGATTATCGGCGCCCAGCTTGATGGTTTCATGGGCGCTGCAGCGCAGCACAGGAAAGTCGGGGTCACTGTATTCAAGAAAACCTTCCAGCCCCCCACGGAGCAGGCGCGCGAGGTACCGGTAGCCTTCGGCCTGGTTGAAAGGGTCTTTGGGGGCTTTATCACTCTGGATGATTTTTCCGGCTTCTTTCAGGGCGTCACAAAACGTTTCCCAGGTGGTGCCGTCCACCACCCTCTGTTCGGCTTGGTTCATTTTTTTCTTCTTTTTATTGTTGTTGTGGTGATGTTTATGCATTTCGAAGACTGAAGGTCTGGTGCTCTCAGCATCAGGCGGGCATATATTCACCACCGTTAACGTCTAATGTGGCGCCGGTGATGGCCGCGGCATAGTCGGATACCAGAAATAATGCGGCTTTGGCACAGTCCTCATCCCTTGGGATATGACCCAGGGCGATATTCGGGGTGATTTCGGCGATGACCTCCTCTTCCGGGATGTTGCGGTTTTTGGCCCTGAACTCCACATAGCTTTGCACCGGTTCACCCCACATCCAGCCCATCAGGGCGGTGTTGACACGAATGCCATATTGCCCCAATTCCCGGGCCAGGTACTTGGCGGCGGTTGTCAGGGCTCCTTTGGAGACGGCGTAACCGGATTCTCCGCCGAACTCCATGACCACCGGCTTTCGGGTGGCCTGGGTGTTGATCATGACAATGGCGCCGGATTTCTGCTCTTTCATGACTGGAATCACCGCCTGGGTCATGTTCATGGTGCCCATGAGATTGGTGTCCATGATCTCACGCCAGACATCCAGGTTGGCCGACTCGATGGGTTCAAAGTAACCGTGAAAGTAAGCGCTGTTGATCAGGGCGTCGACACGGCCAAAAGTTTTCAGGGTGGTTTCCACCAGGTGATCGCACTGAGTCCGGTCACAGATGTCGGTGGTGACTTTCAGTACCTTGCAGTTAACCTCCAGTTGAGCGATGCGTTGCTCTGCATCATCCAGTTTGGCCTGGGTTCTGGCGGCCAGCACGATCCCTTCCGCGCCAGCCCCGGCCGCCTGCAACGCCAGCTTGACACCCAGTCCGGGGCCAACGCCTGAAATAATGACAACCTTGTTGTTCAAAAGCATGGTGCAACTCTCCTGTTAAATGGCGATTTGTTTTTGTTGTATTTTGGCCATGGCCAGGTAACCGGCGGGCTTATCAGGTGATAAGTATGACTGGTTTTGGATCTGCTTATCAAGTGATAAGTTGGTGTCAATGGAATAGAAAATGAGGTGGAAATCTGTAAACTGCTGATGGGTCAACCAGTTAGATCAATCCAGCAGAAGAGTAAAATGGCCAGACAATCAACGCGGGACGTGATTTTGGATACGGCTGAACGGCTGTTTGCCGAGCGGGGAATGGACGTTTCCCTGAGGACGATCAATACAGAGGCTGGCTTCAGCGTCGCCGCACTACATTATCATTTTCGAACCCGGGAACGCCTGATTGATGCATTGATTGAGCGGCGGCAGACGACAATTCTGGCTTCCCGGAAAACGTTTCTGGACCGGCTTGAACCCATGGATAAACCGGATATTCACAGTATTGTTGAAGCACTGGTTCTGCCCCTGGCTGAGCCGGTTTTTGAGGATCCGGTAAGGGGGCTTTATGCCATCAAGTTTCTTTTTCGCACCTATGTTGACCAGACTGATTTCGAGCGATCCCGGACCATCACTGAAGAAAGCTACCGGATTTTTGATCGTCTGCTGGAGAGATCCCTGCCTCACCTGGACCCTGAACTTCTGCATCAACGCTGGGTGATTGCAGCGGAATTGACCTTTCAGGGGCTGGCCTCGTATTTCTCAAAAAAAGCGGATAGTGTAGTCACTGTGGGGCAGACAAAGGGCTGTGCGCCCGACTACCGGAAATACGTCAGCCGGCTGATTGATTTTATTGCCGGTGGCCTCGCGGCAGAGGCTTCCTGAGAGGGAATCGTGCTCTGGGCCTTCCGGGCTATGCCGGGATTAATTGATCTGGATCAATACTTGGAACCTGGATGCCCTATAAAAAATAAAGTGGGACTACAAATACAACGAGGGGTAGCTATATGACGACAGTGATTGACCGGATCATTAACGACCATCAGCATATGGCGCGCCTGCTGGATTGCCTTGACCATGAAGTGGCGGGCTATCGGGAAGGGAGTGATCATTCCCCCCAGCTGTCCATCATTCTTGAAGCCCTTGATTACCTCCACAACTACCCTGATGCCTTCCACCACCCCCTTGAGTCCAGGCTGATGGCGCGGTTGAAGCCCCGTCTGACCAGTAAGGAGGAAAGGCTTCAATTTGATATGATCGAGGATCAGCATAAGCAGATTAACGCCATGACCCAGAAGCTGGTAGAGGATTTCACCACGGTGGCTTCCGATCAGATTATTCCAATCAATCTGCTACTGGCTGAATACGCCCTGTACAGTGACTTGCAGAAGCAGCATATGCGTCTTGAGAACCGGTACATGATTCCGGCCATGAAAGCCCTGCTGACACCGGAAGACCTGGCGCTGGTTGAGGATGATCTTAAGCAGATGGCGGACCCGTTGTTTGGCTCCCATTTATGGGAAGCCTACGAGGATCTTTACCAGTATGTTGTGAACTGGGAAGAGGCTGGAGAGGCTACCGCCTGACGTTCTCTGAATGAATCATAAATACCGGGACTGAGGTAGAGCAGTAGATTCCCGGTAGGCCGATGTGTGTTCTGTCTCAATCTCACGGAAAGTATTCATGATCCTCTATGACCTGGCGGGTAGCCATGATGATTTGCGTTTCAGCCCTTATTGCTGGCGGGTAAAAATGTCCCTGGCTCACAAGGGGCTTTCAGTGGACAGTCGTCCATGGCGGTTTACGGAAAAAGAAGCCATTGCATTCAGTGACCAGAAAAAAGTGCCGGTGCTGGTGGACGGAGAGCAGGTGATTCATGACTCCTGGGATATCATGAATTATCTCGACAGGGCCTATGGAGATGCCCCCAGGCTGTTTGCCAGCGAAGCAGAAAGACAGACGGCGTTTAACCTGAAACTCTGGGTGGAAAGGACCGTTCACCTGCCACTGATTAAGATTATTCTGATGGACATTTATGGCTGCCTCCATGAAAAAGACAGGGAAACCTTCCGCAGTAGCCGTGAAGCCAGAATGGGCTGCAGCCTGGAAGACTTCTCGGATACCTCTGAGGCATCCATTCAGTCATTCAGGTCACTGCTGGAACCGGTCCGGGAAGCGCTTGAATGGCAGCCGTTCCTGAGTGGTGAGCAGGCGTCGGGTTCTGATTATATTCTGTTTGGCACCTTCCAGTGGGCACGTTGTACGTCTTCCATCCAGCTTCTGGAAGACGGAGATGCGATTTCGCTCTGGGGTCAGAGAATGCTGGCGCTCTTTAATGGGATGGCAGGCAAGGCGCTCACTGCTTCTGATTTATAACTGAATTCAGGTTTATTGCTCCAGCTCCCTGCGGTCTTTGAAAAACGCCAGGGCTTCAGGGTTGGCCAGGGCATCGGTATTGACCACCGGGCGGTTATGAATCACTTCCCGGACTGCCAGCTCAACGATCTTGCCGCTGATGGTTCGGGGAATATCCTTCACTTCCAGAATCTTTGCCGGCACATGCCTGGGCGTGGTGTTGCGGCGAATGGTCTGGCAGATCCTTTGAGCCAGTTCATCGGTCAGCTCTGTGCCGTTGATCAGCTTAACAAACAGTACAATACGTACGTCGTCTTCCCACTCCTGAGCGACGGCGATGCTTTCGAGAACCTCGTCCACCTTCTCAACCTGCCGGTAGATTTCAGCTGTTCCGATTCGGACACCTCCAGGGTTCAGTACTGCATCAGCACGGCCATGGATGATAACCCCACCCTGTTCTGTCAGCTCTCCGTAATCACCATGAGCCCATAGGCCGGGGTATGAGTGGAAGTAGGCCTTATGGTATTTCTGCTCCTGAGGGTCGTTCCAGAAGCCTGTGGGCATGGAAGGAAAGCTGGACTGGCATGTCAGCTCCCCTTTTTCACCGACCCGCTTTTCTCCAGTGGGGCTGATGAACTGGACATCCATCCCCAGGCCGCGGCACTGAAGCTCTCCGCGATAGACAGGAAGGATCGGGCAGCCCAGGGCAAAACAGGAAATGATGTCGGTGCCGCCGGAAATAGACGACACCCGCATGTCTGCTTTGACATCCCGGTAAAGGTAATCAAAGCTTTCATGAAGCAGGGGAGACCCGGTAGAAAGCAGGGCTTTAAGATGGGGCAGATGGTGACTGACAGCGGGTTTCACTCCTGCTTTTTCCAGAGCGGCAATGTATTTTGCACTGGTACCGAACACTGAGACCGCTTCCTGCTCCGCCATATCCATCAGAGCTTCAGGCCCGGGATGAAAAGGTGAGCCGTCAAACAACACAATGGTTGCCTCCAGAGCCAGCGTCGATACCAGCCAGTTCCACATCATCCAGCCGCAGGTGGTGAAGTAGAACAGGGTGTCCTCTTTTTTTACATCCGTATGCAAACCCAGCTCTTTCAGATGCTGAAGCAAGGTGCCGCCGTGACCATGGACAATGCATTTCGGAGCCCCGGTGGTGCCTGACGAGTACATAATGAACAGGGGATGATTAAACTCAACGGGAACAAACCGAACGCTTTCTGTTGAGTTTTCTGAGGGAGGCTGTCTGGAATTGCAAAACTCAGAAAACAGACAGCTGTTATTCAAGTGAGAAAGCTCAGGCTGATCCCGGGAGAATGGCACAATCACTGTTTGTTCGAGGGTTTTGATCTGCTGTTGGATGTCCCGTACCTTATCCAGGCAATCAATGGTTTTTCCGTTGTAAAAATACCCGTCAGCAGCCAATAATACTTTCGGAGCGATCTGCCCAAAGCGATCCAGCACCCCTTGAATACCAAAGTCCGGTGAGCAGGAAGACCAGACGGCGCCCAGGGAAACGGCCGCCAGCATCATGATCAGGGTTTCCGGACAGTTGGGCATAAAGGCGGCAACCCTGTCGCCTTTGGTAATTCCGGCTCCAATAAGCCCTTTCTGTGCCCGGGCAACGGATTGATACAGCTGTTTATAGCTGAGGGTGGTTCGGGTGCCGTTTTCTCCCCGGAAAATCAGGGCGGTTTTGTTGTCCCGTCGTTTCAGCAGGTGCTCGGCGTAATTCAGAGTCGCATCCGGAAACCACTGGGCTCCGGGCATGCTGTCTTTACCAAGAGTCGCGGAAGGAGGTTGGTGGAAGTTTACCTGGTAAAAGTCGGCCAGCAGTTGCCAGAAAGCCGGGCGGTCATTGATACTCCATTGATACAGGCTCTGGTAATCCTGCAGTGACAGGCCTGTACGCTGTTCAGCGTTGCTCATAAAGGCCTTCATATCAGACGCTGCCATTGTCCTTCTGTCCGGGGTCCAGAGAGCCGTCATGTGTCGTCCTTTTTTTGTTCTTTTTTTAATGATGATAACGCCGCTGATTTGGTTTTCTAGTTATTGTTGTGGTTTCCGGTGCGCGTTTTTTTTCACTCATGGCTATTGGTTATTAGCTCATGGCTGTTTTATTGCCGGTTTTCGTGATCGTGCCTGGCCAACACTGGACTGAGTTGAGATTCCCAGGTGGTCGCAGATGAAGTCAGCTGCCTGTAGCAGTAAGTCCATTTGTATGCCGGTGTTGAGGCCCATTCCCTCCAGCATGTACACCACATCTTCTGTGGCAACATTGCCCGACACTCCCGGGGCGTAAGGGCAGCCGCCAAGCCCTGCCACTGACGCGTCTACCACAGACAGTCCTTCTTCAATCACGGCATAGAGGTTAACCAGGGCCTGCCCGCAGGTGTTGTGAAAGTGTGCTGCCAGGGATGTGATGGGCACTCTCTGGGAGACTGACTCCAGCATCTGTTTGGCTTTCAGGGGAGTGCCAACACCAATAGTGTCTCCAAGAGAAATCTCATAACAGCCCATCTGGTAAAGCGCGTCACTGATGGAGGCCACCGCTGCAGGGGATACTTCGCCGTCATAAGGGCAGCCCATGACACAGGAAACATACCCGCGAACAGGCAGTTGATGTTTTGCGGCTTCTGCCATTACCGGCTCAAACCGCTTGAGACTTTCGCTGATGGAGCAGTTGATGTTCTTCTGGCTGAAGCCTTCAGAGGCGGAGGCAAAAATAGCCACTTCATCGGCCCCGGCTTTAAGGGCTGCCTCCAGCCCTTTGAGGTTCGGGGTCAGGGCGCTGTATTGTACAGCAGGCCGCCGGTGGAGCTTCTGAAATACCTGGTCAGAGTCGGCCATCTGAGGGACGGCCTGGGACGATACGAAACTGCCGGCCTCGATTCTTGTCAGACCGGCAGCGGCCAACCGGTCAATCAGTTCGGCTCGAATGCTGGCCGGAACCCCCTGGCTGAGGTTCTGCAGACCATCCCTGGCGCCCATTTCCACCAGGGTCACCCGGGCTGGAAATTGGTCGTTGCCGGGCCTCATAAACCCTTTCTCCAGGTGGGCTCCCGCTTTTCCAGAAAGGCGGATAACCCTTCCTGGGCTTCTTCACTGACCCGGATATCGGCAATCCGCTGACAGGTCAGGTCCATCAATGAATCATCCACTGTCTGACCGGAGACATCATGAATGAGTCGTTTTGCTTCTGCCATGGCCACCGGTGCATTGCTCAGGAGCTGATGACACTGAGCGCCCAGGGTTTCTTCCAGTGCCGAGTCTTTGCAGCGTTCATGGATCAGGTTCAGCTTGAGGGCCTGTTTGGATGAAATGGGCTCTGCACTGAGGAAGTAACGCCTGGCCTGGCGATGCCCCATTGCCCGGACCACATAGGGACTGATCACTGCGGGGATCAGGCCCAGCTTTACTTCGCTGAGGCAGAAACGGGCGGACTTGGTGCCAATGACGATATCGCAGGCTGTGATCAGACCAATGGCTCCGCCATAAGCGGCGCCCTGAACGGCGGCCAGGGTGGGGGCCGGGAACTGATCCAGCCGTTGCAGTAAGCTGGCCAGCTGTCGGGCGTCGTTGTGATTATCTTCCCGGCTCAGTTCCCGGGCCTGTTTCATTCCGTTCAGGTCGGCTCCGGTGCAGAAGTGTTTGCCGGTTGACTTGAGTATCAGGCAGCGGACCGTCTGTTTTTCCAGCTCGTCCAGAGCCTGATGCATCTGGTTAATCAGATGACTGTTCATGGCATTCCCTACTTCCGGACGGTTGAGGATAAGAGTGGCAATCACTCCGGTCTGGTTGGGAAGCGTTTCTATTTCCAGGGACAGGCTGTTATGGCTCATGACTCGCTCCTGATGGTAGCTGGGCTTTTGTTGTTCGGTTGTCGTGAATCGGTCGCTCTGAACATGAAAACGAAAGGGGTTACATTCTGAAGACCCCAAAGCGACTCTCTTCTATCGGGGCATTCATTGAGGCTGACAGGCTGAGCCCCAGAATCGTCCGGGTCTGGGCCGGGTCAATCACTCCATCATCCCAGAGTCGTGCGCTGGCATAGATCGGGTTGCCCTGATGTTCGTAGGTTTCCAGAATTGGGGCTCGTATGCCGTGCTCTTCCTGGTCTGAAAGTGTCAGGTTCTGTCGCTCTGCCGCTTCCCGTTTCACCTGAACCAGCACATTGGCGGCCTGTTCTGCCCCCATTACTGAGATACGGGCATTGGGCCAGCTCCAGAGAAACCGGGGATCATAGGCCCGGCCACACATCCCGTAGTTACCGGCCCCGAAGCTGCCGCCGATAATCACCGTGAATTTAGGTACCCTGGCGCAGGCGACGGCGTTCACCATTTTGGCGCCGTGTTTGGCAATCCCGCTAGCCTCTGATTTGGAGCCCACCATGTAGCCGGTGGTGTTCTGGAGAAACACCAGTGGTATTCGGCGCTGGCAACACAGCTCGATAAAATGGGCCCCCTTCTGGGCTGATTCGGAAAACAGAACCCCGTTGTTGGCCAGTATGCCCACGGGATAGCCGTGAATCCGGGCGAACCCACAGACCAGCGTCTCCCCATAAAGCGCCTTGAACTCATCAAAATCGGAGCCATCAATGATGCGGGAGATCACTTCGCGTACATCGTAGGGTTGACGCAGATCGGTGGGAACAATGCCGTATAACTCTGCACTGTCGTAGAGGGGGGGAACCGGTTCCCGGATATCAACATCGGGATTTTTAATCCGGTTTAATCGGGAGACCGATTGACGGATCAGGGAGAGAGCATGGGCATCGTCTTCGGCATAATGATCCGCTACTCCCGATACCCGGCAATGAATATCAGCCCCTCCCAGAGCTTCTGCGCTGATTTCTTCCCCGGTTGCCGCTTTCACCAGGGGGGGGCCGGCCAGAAAAATGGTGCCCTGGTTTTTCACGATAATGCTTTCATCGGCCATGGCAGGGACATAGGCGCCGCCAGCCGTGCAGGAGCCCATAACCGCCGCTATCTGGGCTATTCCCTGGGCAGACAGGTTGGCCTGGTTGAAGAAGATGCGCCCGAAATGTTCCCGGTCCGGAAACACTTCATCCTGTCGGGGCAGGTTGGCACCGCCCGAGTCCACCAGATAAACGCAGGGCAGCCGGTTCTGCTCGGCAATGGCCTGTGCGCGAAGGTGTTTTTTCACCGTGAGAGGGTAATAGCTGCCGCCTTTAACGGTGGCATCATTGGCTACGATCATGCATTCCTGCCCGCTGATCTGTCCAATACCTGCGATCACACCGGCACAGGGAACGGTTTCGTTATAGACCTCTTCAGCAGCGAACTGGCCGATCTCCAGAAAAGGGGAGCCCGGATCCAGCAGCATGGCAATGCGATCCCGGGGGAGCAGTTTTCCTTTGTCCGTATGTTTTTGCCGGGCCTTTTGTGAGCCTCCGGACTTTATTCGTTCGGATCGTTTGTTCAGCCGGTCGACCAGAGCTTTCATCTTACGCCGATTGTCGTTGAACTCCGGGCTGTCTACCGATACCTGCGTGGTAAGTGCAACCATGTTCAGTCTCCTAGGGCCGGGTTTCCTCAAACAGCTCCCTGCCAATCAACATTCTGCGGATTTCAGAAGTACCGGCACCGATTTCATAGAGTTTGGCGTCCCTGAGCAGGCGACCGGTGGGGTAATCATTGATATAGCCATTGCCCCCCAGGATCTGTATGGCGTCCAGGGCCAGAGCGGTGGCTTTTTCGGCGCAGTAAAGAATCACTCCGGCAGCGTCTTTGCGGGTGGTCTCACCCCGGTCACAGGCGGCAGCTACCGTGTACAGGTAGGCCTTGCAGGCGTTCATCTGGCTGTACATGTCAGCGATTTTTCCCTGAATCAGCTGGAACTCGCCAATGGACTGACCAAACTGCCTGCGGTCGTGAATATAAGGCAGCACCACATCCATGCAGGCCTGCATGATTCCGGTGGGACCTCCGGAGAGAACCACCCGCTCGTAGTCCAGCCCGCTCATCAAAACCCCCACGCCGCCGTTAAGTTCTCCCAGAATGTTCTCTTCAGGAACTTCGCAGTTCTCAAACACCAGCTCACAGGTGTTGGAACCCCGCATCCCCAGTTTGTCCAGCTTCTGGGCCCTGGAAAAGCCGGGGAAGTCCTTTTCCACGATAAAGGCGGTGATGCCCCGGGATTTCTTTTCCGGCTCTGTTTTGGCGTAGATGACATAGGTGCTGGCATCAGGCCCATTGGTAATCCACATTTTGTTGCCGTTGAGAAGGTATCGGTCACCCTTTTTTTCTGCCCGCAGTTTCATGCTCACCACGTCAGAGCCTGCGCCAGGCTCACTCATGGCCAGGGCGCCCACCTGGTGACCGCTGATCAGCTCTGGCAGGTATTTTTCTTTCTGGGCTGTGGTACCCATCCGGTATATCTGGTTGACGCAGAGGTTGGAATGGGCTCCGTAGCTCAGCCCCACTGACGCTGAGGCCCTGCTGATCTCCTCCATGGCAACAACATGGGCCAGATAGCCCATTGATGAGCCACCCAGTGACTCATCAACGGTGATGCCAAGCAGCCCCATATCCCCCATTTTTTTCCACAGATCCATGGGGAAGGCATTGCTCTGGTCAATGTCATGTGCTCTAGGGGCAATCTCTTTCTGGGCAAACTGGCGGGTCTGGTCCCTGAGCATGTTATGGGTTTCGCCAAGGTTAAAATTAAGGCCTGCCTGGAAGTTCATTGGGCGTCCTCTGTTTTTGTTTTTTTCTATTCTGAAAGTACTGTTTTTATTCGGCTCAAGGCCGTTTATGCGCTCAAGGCCGTTTAGTTTTGCAGAGCGGCAATACACCGTTTTCGGGCTTCCTCAAGCTCCTGTTTCATGGCCTGGATATCCTGCAGCTGTTGATCAATGCGCTCGCTGGATTTTTCTATAGTGCTGAGCATGGTCTTCAGCTGTCGCTTGTTTCGGCTTTCAGGATCATAGAGCTCAATCAGCTCTCTTGATTCAGCGAGACTGAAACCCAGTCGTTTTCCCCGGATGATCAGTTTCAGGCGAACATAATCACTTTTGTTATAGATGCGCTTCTGCCCTTTTCTAACGGGGCTCAATAGCCCCAGGTCTTCGTAAAACCGGATAGCTCTGGGAGTAATATTGAACTCCCGGGAGAGTTCTGAAATGGTAAAGGCCTGTTCCGTCATATTCTCCCTCCCTGGCGTTAACAGAAGCCGGTTATCGGCTGAGAATAAAATCAGTATAAGTGACCTTTACGTAAACGTAAACTTGTTGGCAGGCCCTATTCTATTCGCTTCATGGAAAGCGTTTGAGCAGGACCTTCTATTGAAGGCTTCTCTGTTGTGGACTGGAGCGATTTGTATGGGGTTCAGGAGGACCTGGTTTACCGGGGGTAACGGGCAGTTGTTGACTGTGGGTGGCACCAAAATCATCAATGTATTTAATGGTTATGTGGCGGGTGGCTGCCGGGCTGGAAAGGGTCACCTCCGAGTAGGGGGCAAAAGTGCCCAGCCGGTCATGATCATTGAGCTTTTTTTGTTGATCATTGATGACCTCAACGATGGCGAAATAAAAAGGCGTTGTGTTTTTGAACCGGATGTCTTTGCCATCCTGAGTCACCTGAATCTTTTTTTCAGCCTCTTTTCTTTCCGGCAGTTTTTCGGGCCGGTACAACACTTTGATTTTTGTGGTCTGAGCCAGAATAAGCTGGGCAGTCTGGCTGGTCGATTTTGGCGGGATCTCCTGGACGCTGAGGGTATAAAGCAACTCCTGGGTAATGGCCTGTGGAGAATCAGTGGCCATCAGCCGTAAGACGATGCGATTGTCTGCCGCTATTTTGAACACCGATGGTGTGATAGCGATCAGAGGTCCTGGAAGTTCTGCTTCTTTTTCAATCCAGGCCTGACCCGCATACATTGCGGAATGCCGGTTATAGATGGTAATAGGGGCCGCCGGTCTGGATTCGTTGTAGATAATGCGGGTCTGGCTCAGAACAAAGGATGCCCCGACGGGGAAGGACGCTGTGAGCCATACAATGGCTAACCCGGCAATGGAATAAATGGTCATGCTATGCCCCTGGGGTGGTGGAGACAGACGAGGGTTGAGCCTCTCTTATATAGACAAGAACACCATAGGCGGCGAGTACGGGTAGCTATTAATCAGAAGTCTCACATACCATCTGACCCAGATTGATCAGTTTTGATGAGTCGATGTTGAGTGTTCTGATGGCCGGGAAACAGGCCTTTTTCATATAAACCAGCGTATGGCTCTTCTCATTCTCTTTGGCTTTTTTAGAGGTTTTCAGACTAAGCAGAACATAGCCGTCCATCCCCACGTAAAATCCGTTGCCATTTAGTTGAACGATGCTGCCCAGGGGCAGGGGAGTGCCTTGTTTATCCACCAGCCTGACAATCATCTGGACCACATGCTCCAGCCTGAATTCTGCCAGCGTCAGGCTTCCCTTTGAGGGCATCAGCTTGAGTGAGGGGTGATCAACCTGAACGTTAATAGGAAGCTGCTCCTGGTTAAGGGTGACCTGTTGCTGACCATAATCACTTCTTGCGTGAATCACTGTATAGCCAGAGGGCTTAACCGCTTGCCCATTGACGGTGATGCCGGGATGCGGTTCAACCTTGACCAGAGTCCTTGTTTCACTGCTGTTTCCTGTCAGATAGAAATTGTCCAGGGTGGTGATCACTCCACCGGTTATTGAGCCTGTCATACTGGAGCTGTGCTCAGAAGTGTAGCCGGAGCTGGTCAGGTTAAATGATGGAGTATGGTGAGACAAAGAGGCCTGTCCTGTAAGGGTATTATTGCTCCGTCTGGAAAGAGTGGTCTGGAAGCTGGTCTGTGAGTCAATGTTTCCGGCTAAACCTGTCTCCAGCAGGCCGTTACCGCCCTGATGGGCAAACCGTGTGTAAATGTTGTTGGCCCAGTAGGCATCGATTGGCAGGCTGATTCTCAGGGAAAGGCTCTGGTCCACGCTCTGGTTCAAGTGGCTTCTTTCCTGAATCTGCCGGGAAAAACTGATGTTAAAGTGAGCGGGACCCACTTTTCCCGAGTATCCAAGGTACCAGACTTCAGAGTGCACCCCTGGGCACCAGCTACTGGTCTGGCCATAATTCACTGAGAACTGGCTGCTGAACCAGGGGGCTCTGATGCCTGCGCCGATATTCCACCGGAGTTTATCACCGGGCCGGTGCTTTTGATGGTGTCGACTGTTTTCCATAAACTCTTGAAACGAATAGTAGCTCCCTGATGGATCATGAAAAGCATCAGCCCTGAGGTCGAAGTGATTGCTTAATGCATACAGGTATTGGAGCATCAGGCTGTGGCCTGCAACTGAATGCCCGGTGTGATATTGGCTTCGAGAGTGGGAAATGGCAGCGGAAAGTGCGCCTGCTTTTCCGGCAGAGAAGGCTGAGCCGAGGGTAAGTGTGTGGTAGTTTTCAGAAAACGTCGTGGTAAGAAAGGGGGTTCCCAGATTGAAGCCATATCGCAGGTAGCCACTGGCGAAAGTATCACCAAGGTCGTCAAACCGGTAACGGTATCTGCCCAGGCTCAGGTCATAATCCAGGGTTCCCGGCGTCAGCATGCCATTAATACTGGTGTTGTTAAAGTAAAATCGGCTTTGTGTTCCATCCGCTTCATTAATCACTACCTCAAGAATGCCGTTGCCAAGACCGGTGATATCGGATATTTCAAATTCTCCTGCAGCAACCACTTTTGAGGTCAGCAGGCTGTTGCCTGCGTACACTTCAACCAGGGCATTGGTTTTAGCAAAGCCATGGATAACCGGAGAATAATCGCGCTGGTATTTATTTAACAGGTATTTTTGTCTTCTGAGAGAGATGCCCGAGAATGGAAAATCATCCACCATGGGGTTGAGGGTGTGATAATCACCAAAGTAAACTTCACTGTTCAGGCTGTACACTGGGAAATAGGCCCAAAGTGTCTGCAGCTCAAAGCGGTGACTGGGTTGCCAGGACTGCCGGCTTCGTATTTTCAGGCGGTCGAGATTAACGCCTGCTGTTGAGAAACCGGAAATGCTGTCTTTGGAAGCGCTATGGCGACTGTAATGAACGCCCGATAGCGTATAGTTGAACAGAAGGTGGTTTAAGCCTTCGTCGAAGCTCCTGGTTTTCTGACTGCTTTCATGGGAAGGTGCCAGGTGAATGGTTTCAACCCAGAGTGTGATTGTGGACCGGCTGTGGTTCAGCTCAGGAGTGATAAATTGATGATCGTTCCTTCTACTGGCAATACAAGGGTCAAAGTTTCTTGAAGCCTTGGTAAAGCAGTGCTGAAGTGTCTGTTCCAGCTCGTTGCTGAGGCAGAGTTTTCCTGACTGAACCCGGTACAGGTGTTCTCCCAGAAAACGATCATTCAGCCAGCTTTTCAATAGGTAAGATTCACCCTCAATTAAGTTGAACTCATTCAGGGAGGAGAGTATTTCTTTCAGCTTTTCTTTATTGGTCGTATTTTGGATAACACCAAGTTCAAAATCATCTGATGCGGAAAGTGCTGAGGTTATGCCCACCACTATGAATATTGGAATCCATTGTAAAGAAAAATAGAGGGGCATAGAGGTATTTTGATTTTTCAGATTTTCTCTCGCGCTATTGCCTACTGATAAAAAACTTCAAAGGGAACAATAAAGCGAAAATGACCGTGTTTTGTTACGTTGTGTGCTTTTGAGTCAATAATGGCTTCGTAATTGATTTGTTGAAATCCTGATTTCAATGTTTCATCTTCAGGTGTGTCAAACACAATAGGTCGTCCATTTCGTTGAATGGCTAATGTCAGGTTTGTTTTGTCAGAAAATAGTGTGGTCTGGTTTCTTTTATGATGATTTCGACTGAAAAAAGTAATCGATGCCCTTGAGTTTTCTGTATTACATTCCATATCCAGAGAAAAAGGGCGGGTGTTAGGAAGCTCAAAAACAGAAATAGTACCAAAGCTTATCTGTTTGAAACGGGTAATTAAGTGACAGGTGGTTGCAGAAGCCTCTATTGAAAATAGCTGGTTGACTTGATGTGCCGTTGAGGTTTTTATCAGAGTGTTGTTTATTAGAGTCGCTATTTTCACAGGTACGGGATCCGGGAAAGAGATCAACTGTTTTCCCGATTTGCTATTTCCATACTGGGTGATTTCCAGCTGCTGCCCTGAATAGGTGCCAACACGCTGTAGGCACGGTGCTTCTGGTCTGCAGTCTAAATTGAATTCACCGATTTTCAGCGCGTTTTTGTCCTGGCCAATCGTTTGGGGAGGGCCTCGAAAAGCAAAATTGGAAGAGTTTGTCTTCCATAAATTATTTCCAAGGTAATGGCGCCCGCTGTCAATATAGATAATAATGGATACCGGACGTATTTCCCTATTAAAGTGGCATTCATATTCCAAGTTAGGGTTGATAAGGCCAATAACGGTTCCATCTGGGGTATAGTTACCGGTCGAGATGGTCTTATGATAGCGAAGTTCAAGGTTATATATGTTGCACTCGTGGGCTGCTGAGTACTTTCCAAGCGCTGGAGAAAGAAGTATAAGAATTTTTAGTCGATGTATCATACTTCGTCCTGATATTTTCAGGGTGCTTTTGGCCATAAAAAGAGGTTATCTATTTATAATAAATGCTGTAATTGGCAACTATCCTGAAATCTCCGGCATTAACTGTGCTCTCGGTTGCAACTAAACTGGATTTAATCTTTATCTTGTTGCCATCCAGATTAGTGGGCCATACTTTTACAGCACTAGTTCCAATTATACTTGTCCCATCTGAGAGCGTAAGGTTGACGCCAACGTTTGTTGCGCTGGAATGGTCTATTAGAGTATTGGCGAAAGACGTATGTTTTGTACCACTTATGCTGATTGAGGGAGTGTGGTTGGTGCTGTCAATGCAGCTGCACACCAAACGTATTTCTTGTTCTGTATCAGCAATCTTTTCTCCTGGTACAATCGGTTTCTCCTCAGTAGAAGATGGGATGGGAATATCAGGGTAGGATATGGTTGCTACTTCTCCCGTTATTACTTTTCCTCCAACTTCTACAGAAAAGTCGCAGGTAGGCGCAAGGACTTTACCGGAAAACACAAGTTCTCCCGAATGGGTATCGTCAGGTGCGTCGTGGATGTCTGAAATTGCATATAATTCTGCTGCTCCAATGCCAAGGGCTGTAGCGATAATAACAACAATCAGTTTATTAACAGTTAATCTAATCGGTTTCATTTTAATCGCCTCCAGCAGTAAACAGAAGCCGTATTGTTTATCTGCTCTTTCAATTGCTCAGGAGAGGATACAGATGAAAATACTGGAACTGGCACGAAACAAATTCAATCTTGCTCCTTAGAACACCTCCTTCCACCGCTGGCTAATGAGAGGTTGAGCTTGTACTTAGGGGTAGTTTTTTTTGTAATCGCTTCTCTCTCCCTAATCTGAATTGATACAAGAGATTATATACCCTGAAGTGGAGTCAGGTGTTTTTTTTTGCGGGCATGTTTAACCTGTATATGGCATAAAGTCGCTATAAAAGGCTATCAATCCATCGTCTTGTAATATGTGGTTTCAGGGGGAGTTTACAAAAGTGACTTTCTAGGGCTGGGAAGGGCAGGTGGTCAGGCCTGCCCTGTTCCGCAAAAGGCTACTTGAGGTTGATGGTCAGGTTAGGCAGGTCACTGTGTTGAAAGGCTTCTTCATCGTAGTTCCAGCGGGAAGTGACGGTTTTGGTTTCAGTGTAGAAGCGGACTGCCTGTTTCCCGTAGGCATGCAGGTCTCCCATAAACGAGCCTTTCCAACCGGTGAAGGAGAAGAACGGCAGGGGCACTGGGATAGGAATATTGATACCCACCTGTCCCACTTCTATTTCCCGTTGATATTTCCGGGCTGCGGCACCGGAGCCGGTGAAAATAGAGGTGCCATTGCCATAGGGGCTGGCATTAATCAGCTCAATGGCTTCTGCAAGAGTGTCGACGGTGATGCAGCACAGCACCGGGCCGAAAATTTCTTCCTGGTAGATGGCCATATCCGTGGTGACGTCGGTGAACAGGGTTGGACCGACCCAGTTGCCATCGGGTAACCCTTCTACGGTGCAGTCACTGCCGTCCAGAAGACAGGTGGCGCCTTCTTCCTTGCCCCTGGAGATCAGGCCAAGGATCCGCTCTTTGGCAGGTGCCGAAATAACGGGACCATAACCGGCTTTCGGATCATCCCAGGCACCGGGGTTCACTCCTTCAAGCTGATCTTTCAGCTCATTGATCCACTGTTTGCTCTCACCCACAAAGACAGCGACGCTGATGGCCATGCAGCGTTGACCTGCGGCGCCCACAGAAGCTCCGACGAGGCCATTCAGTACCCGGTCTTTATCGGCATCCGGCATGATCACCATGTGGTTCTTGGCTCCTGCCATGCACTGGGCCCGTTTCATGTTTTCTGTGGCGGTTTTGTAGATGTATTTGCCCACAGGAACCGAGCCAACAAACGACACAGCTTTGGTGTCCGGATGATTCAGCAGATAGTCCACCTGCTCTTTACCACCATGAACAATCTGCAGAACCCCTTTGGGAGCACCGGCTTCAACAAACAGTTCGATCAGGCGCATAACGGTGAGTGGCACCTGTTCAGAAGGCTTGAGAATGAAGGTATTACCCGCGGCAATGGCCAATGGGTACATCCACAGGGGAATCATGGCCGGGAAGTTGAAGGGGCTGATACCCACACAGACCCCAAGCGGCTGGGTATAGCTGTAGGTGTCAATATTGTTGGCAACATTCTCGACGGTTTCCCCCATCATGGAGGACGGGATGTTGGCAGCCTGTTCCACCACCTCTATGCCACGCCATACATCGCCCTTGGCATCTGCAAAGGTTTTGCCTGTATCCCGGGAAACCAGCTCTCCCAGAGCATCATGGTGCTCTTTCAGCAGGGCGGTGTAGCGCATCATCAGGCGGGCTCTGTCAGAAACCGGGACATTGCGCCATGTCTTGAAAGCGGCCTTGGCACTTTCTACGGCTTTTTCCATCTCCGCTTCTGTGGTGAATGGCAGCTCGGCAAGCAGTTCCTGGCTGGCCGGGTTGGTTACCGGGATGGATTGGGAGCCGGCACTCTCAATGAACTCACCGTCAATGAACAGAGGAATTTTCTTTGGCATTGGACTACCTGTCTTTTGTTGTTTTTTTGTGCGTTGTTCTTTGCGTTTTTCTTTTGCTGCTACTGGTCAGGTGGACGCCCGTATGCTAGCACAGCAATGCTAAAGGTTTCGAGCAACGATCTGCACCCCACCTCGACTTCTTATACCCGTTTTTCCGGGCGGAATTACAGAAAATTAATGAGAGGTTACTATTGTTCAGCCAAAGATGTTGTTCGACTGTTGTTTGGTGGTTGTAAATAACGAAAATATGTGTAAGTCAGTGGTTATTCCTGTCTTGCGGTTTTTCCTGAGTGACCAGCCCCAGTGAAAGCATCAGCTGCTTTCCTGTCAATGAGTCACTGAGGGTGTTGGTCCCAAGAGCAACTCGTGTGACAGCCGTGTGCATGGCTGCTCCCATGAGCATGAGAGAAGTCAGTTCAGGTACCACTGTAGAAGGAATCCGGTTCTGGGCCTGGTATTCTGCCAGCTTTTTGGTAAGAAGTTGCCTTGGTTTGAAAAAGCCGCTGGCCTGGTCATTGGAAAAACGAAGGGAGTTGCCTGTCAGGGAGGGGGCTGTGATGGGGAGGACTTTCTCAAAATAGGCGACGGCGGAAGTGAAAATGGACAGCAGCCACTGATCGAAAGGAGCATTATTGTCAGAAATCCTGTCAACCAGGATTCCCTGTTCCGGGATGGCCTCGCTGATCAGGGCCTGGAGCAGGCCTGCCTTGTCGCCAAAATTATTGAAAAGACTGGCCTCGGTAACGCCTGCCTGAGTGGCAACAGCCCGGGTAGTCAGGCCCAGAGCGCCGTCTTTTTCCAGCAGAACCCTGGCGGCTTCCAGTATCCGGTTCCGTACTCGGGGTCTTCCCATCCGGGTGGTTTTCCTTATGCCTTGTTATTTCGCCAGAAGTCTGTTGTTAGAGACTTCTGGTGGCGGTTGATAATGTCACTAAAGTGCGCCCTTCTCAAGAGAGGTTGCGGACTGGTTGTGCTGGGCACTTAACCGGTTTTCAACTTCGTCCCAGACGGCAATGATCCCTTTCAGCGTGCCTATATAGGCTGTTCCATCGCCTCCAATGGTAATGGGCGCCCAGTTGTTGTCAAACTCCATACCCGATCCAGTACGAATTTTAAACCGGGTTTTCCCGGTACGGGCATCCAGTGCCATCAGAAACCAGGCAACGTCTTCTGTATCAGGCTGTTGCTCAAAAGTGTAGAAATACACCAGCCCATTGTCAGCGGACAGCTTGGGAACCACGGAAGGGGCTTTTTCATCAGAAGTCCAGACGATATCGCACCCCGACTCATCCTGGCGAATATCAATACGGCTGATGCCTCCTGTCACCTGGCCCCAGTGTTTCTGTTCAATGGCATTGTGGTAGCCATGGTTATTTTCAATGATGATGGAACGTCCCCAACCCACCATGGAGTTGTCTGTTGCTGAGGCACCCCTGGCAAACAGTGGGACAGAGCAGATCAGACGGTTGCCGTTAAAGGTGGGTTCGCGCCGGTATACCAGAAGGTTTATACGTTCATCGGCGTTATCGGTGACGGTCAGGTAACGCTTTCCCAGCAGCGTGGGCGTTGTGCCTGAGCCCTGGTTGATTGAGCCGACTTTCTTTTTCGAGCCACGGTCGTAAGATTCACGCCAGAGCACTCTGGGGGTGCCGTCTTTATCAGCGGCCATGGCATAAGTGGCATGGTCAGAGACGATATAGGCCGCCTGGTTATCCATGGCAAGGCCATTCTGGATCTCCTCGCCTTCAATATGCAGGCTGCGGACAGTGTCATTTGCGGGGTTCAGGGTTCCAACCCGGCCAAAACGGGTGACCCACCAGATCAGCCCTGAATGGTCAGGCAGTACTGCTGTAATCGGATCACACTCCCCTTGCGGGAACCAGTTGTTCCAGTTCATACAGTCATTGGGGGCTACTTCTCTCAGATCCCATTGGCGATCTAGATAGAACTCCCACTCATTGTCGTTATTCTTGCGATGGGCCAGACGGATAATCCGCTGTTGGCTGTCGGCCAGAACAACACGATCCTTGTTGTCCAGATAGTAGTAAGCGCCTCCGGAAGTGTCAGTCATGATAATGGAGGGATCGAGTTTGATCAGAGCCTGAAAGGTGGTAGGGCGATTAGGCAGTTTGTATCTGGCCAGAAGTTCCAGGGAGCGTGGTTGCAACAGGTGCATTTCGAATCCGGCCAGTGAGGCGCAGAGAGCGACCAGGCGGCCTTCGGTGGTGAACGTTACCGTGGAGCACATCCCTCCCGGCATTTTTGATCCGTTTCTGCTCAGGATTTTGGGGGTTACTCCCATGGGACCCGCTTCCTGGTGGACATCTGAGTTATACCCACCGCCATGGGTTGCACTTTTCCCTGGCGCTGCCATGAATGGGTGATTCTCTAACGAAATGGCCAGTGGGCGAGCTGTTGCTGGCTGGCCAATAAAGGCCGGGATGTTCAGTGCACCGCTTTTGAGAGGCTCCGGCTCCATTGAAGGGGTGCATCCAGTGAGCAAAAGGATGGCTGACATTTTCAATAACAGGAGGATGATAAGGCGTGGCATGAAAGCTCCCTGAGAACGCTTGTTGTTTTATTTATAGCGCTACTATAAATAAAAGGTGCCTCTATGCCAAGCGTGGTTTTTTCAGAGGCTGTCAGGGTTACCCGTTTGCCACTGCTCACAGGCTTCCAGGGCCAGTAACGCCGTTTTTCTCTCCTGCCCCCAGCGGTATTGTCCGAATTCACCGCTTTCACGGATCACCCGGTGGCAGGGGATAAGTACTGCGATCTGATTTCTGGCAATGGCACTGCCCGCGGCTCTTGAGGCTTTTGGCTGTCCGGCCAGTCTTGCCAGGTCTCCGTAGGAAGCCACCGCTCCTGCAGGAATGGTGAGCAGTGCTTCCCATACCTTTACTTGGAAGTTGGTGCCTTTCAGCAGCAGGTTCAGGGGTTGAGTAGAAGGTGTCAACTGTGTCAAATGCCGGGCCAGAGGCTGAATATGGGCATCGCTTCTGAACAGTTGTGCCAGGGGCCACTCCTGATGCAGGTAGCGTTCTGCTTTCACTTCCTCACCGGCTTGAATAAAGTGAAGGTGGCAGATGCCTCTTTCCGTGGTGGCAGCGATCATTCTGCCTAGAGGGGTCTCTGCAAAACCGTATTGAATTTCAAGCCCCTTTCCCTGCTGTTTGATTTCTCCGGGTGTCATTGCTTCGCAGCAGACCATCAGGTCGTGCAGTCTTCCGGGGCTGGACAGCCCTGCAGAAAGGGCTGCATCCAGGACGCTTCTGGACTGGGTAAGCCACTTTTTAGCATGCTCTTTGGTCAGCACCTGCATAAAACGTTTGGGCGTAATACCTGCCCACTGGGCAAACAGGCGCTGGGTATGGAACGGGCTCAGGTGAAGGTGTTGTGACAGTTGCTCAAGGGAGGGTTGAGCTTTCTGATGATCCTGCAGGTAGCGGATGGCCCTGGCTACGGTTTCATAGTGCTGCTGATGGTCTGGCATCGCTGTTGTTTACCCGGAAGATTGGTATGGCTGTCATTATTCTGTGGTTGCCAGATGGATATTTCCACCCGGTTCTTGCTTTTGCCGCTGCTCCATCACGGCAACTCCCACTGGTCAGGGAAATGGGGGGATTTAGAATAACGGCCTTTTTCAGAAACTGTTTTGGGAGTCAGTGGGTGGAATGTCGTCTGGGTTGTGGAGCTTGCTGCATTGCTCCTTCTATTTCAACACCTATTCCGGGCATGCCTGAGGGTAAAGCGGCAGGAGTCCGCTGTGTTCAACTGGATGATGATAACCTTTGCCGACTTTTTGGCCACTCATCACGGCCAGAGGTTTGTGAGCGTTTTAAACCGGACAGCGCGATATGTGGTGATACTGACGGTCTGGCCATGATCCATTTGAAGGAGCTGGAATTGCTGACGGGGCCTTCAAGAAGGCTTTGATCCATTGCCTTAAGGCTAAGTCATGTTATAAAGCCTGGTCGCCGAGTCTGGGGTATGGGTCTTTATCTGAGCTGACCTCAGAATCTTTATTGCGGAGAATAATCAGTTTTTTGATTATGTGGGCTTCTTGCTCATTTCCCTGCCCATGGGAGGGGTCTGAATTTTCCGGGTTTTCTGTCAATAAGGATTCAGTTCTGATGGCGGTAAAATAGCTCCTGCTTATAGAAGGGTTTATGAGACTGTCAAATGCCCCGTTGGCTGTACCCAGAATGATGACTTCATGGATATGGTCGTGGCTGAGGCCTGCTTCATGGGTATCGTTATAGTGTGCTGGTGGTAGAGATATTGCGTGTTCTTGCTCTTCTGTTGTCCAGACTGGGGATGAATAACTCCATGGTCTGAATGAAGAACCACCGGGTTCAGCAAGGTTGATGGTTACTAAGGCTGTCAGTTCTTGTTGGTGTTGGGCTGTGGCCAGGAGGGGAAGGACTGGTGCATTCTGAGCTTCTTCACAAAGTCCTTCTTGAGTGTGGTTAGGCCTGATGCAGTTCATCTCATGTGCCGAGGCGGCCAAGAAAAAGAAAATGGCTGGTATGAAGAGAAGGTTGTGCAGTTTCAATGGCTATTTGCTCACTCAACAAAATGATTCGTGAATTATAGACATTTCAGTTGAATCAACCGCCTGGATTGGGAAGAAATAAGGAAAAGCCCCTTTTGACGTCGAGGCTATAACGTTTATGGGGTTTAAACTGAATAGGTGTTTGCAGCCGCTTTCACGGCTTCACCGGGTTTAAATGAGTGCCCCTGATTC
Organism: Endozoicomonas sp. Z74; assembly: GCF_057680865.1. NCBI lineage: Bacteria > Pseudomonadati > Pseudomonadota > Gammaproteobacteria > Oceanospirillales > Endozoicomonadaceae > Endozoicomonas > Endozoicomonas sp. Z74. Next base: position 44,045 of record NZ_JBLYZI010000009.1, on the reverse strand, counting down.
AACAGGGCGGATTCCAGTGCTGACAGGCAGTTAAGGACATTGCTTTTACTGGCTCCGTAACCCATCAGGCCAATACGCCAGACCTTCCCGGCAAATTCTCCCAGACCGGCTCCGATTTCCAGGTTGTAGTCCGCCAGAAGCTGATTGCGCACGGCAGCATCGTCAACGCCTTCCGGTACGATAACCGTGTTCAGTTGAGTCAGCCGTTCTGACTCTGGTACCAGCATTTCCAGTCCCATGGCCCCAAGGCCTGCGACCAGCGCCTTATGGTGCTGCTGGTGGCGTTGCCAGCTGTTTTCAAGACCTTCTTCCTGAAGCAGGCAAAGGGATTCGTGCAGGGCATACAGCTGGTTGACAGGGGCGGTATGGTGGTAAGCCCTTTTGCCTTCCCCTCCCCAATAGCCCATGACCAGATTCATATCCAGAAACCAGCTTTTAACCGGTGTTGTCCTGGCTTTTATCTTTTCAATGGCGGCTTCGCTGAAACTGACGGGAGACAACCCCGGTACACAGGACAGACATTTCTGTGAGCCGGAGTAAACGGCATCAATGCCCCATTCATCTAGACGCAGCTCTGAACCAGCCAGTGAGGTTACGGTGTCCACCAGGGTAAGACAGTCGTATTTTCTGGCCAGTTCGCACAGGGTTCTGGCATCTGAACGGGCTCCGGTTGAGGTTTCGGCATGGACAAATGCCAGTATCCGGGCATCAGGGTGACGCTTTAATGCCGACTCTACGGCTTCGGGGTCCACTGCCCGTCCCCAGGCCGACTCAACAAGGATGGCTGTCCCTCCCAGACGCTCGACATTTTGTTGCATCCGCCCGCCAAACACGCCGTTGATGCAGACAATGACTTTGTCTCCCTCTTCGACCAGGTTTGTGAAACAGGCTTCCATGCCCGCAGAGCCAGGGGCAGAAACGGGCAGGGTGAGTCGGTTGCCGGTTTGGAAAGCGTATTGAAGCAGCGTCTTGAGTTCATCCATCATTCTTATGAACTCAGGATCCAGGTGACCAATGGTTGGGCGTGCCAGAGCTTCAGAGATCCTGGGATGAACGTCGGAAGGACCCGGTCCCATCAGGCTTCTTTTTGGAGGGTGAAAGGGTGTAATCGTCATGTTGTACCGTCTTTTTTATCATCGTTGACTGGGCTCTGGCTCCTGATCCTGAATGATGGCCTGCCATCAGGTGGAAGCAAACCCTCTGAAGGAGAGCCCGGGAACATCGGGAAAAGGGGGATGACCATGGCTGTTGACCTTTGTCAAAACAATGCAAAGGTTTTCAAGAGCCGATACCATTTCACAGAAAAATGGTTAAAACAGCAACTGTTTCGTGATTGAAGGGGGAGCTGGCTTCTGGCATCCAAACCACTATGCGCGGAAAATGCCGCTCAAAGCGTACCCTGAAAATAGCGGTATTTTCAGGGTAAAAGAATGCCCGTCAGAAAGAGGGTTATCCGGCGCTTTTTAATTCCACTTCCGGCAGGGGGTATTCATCTACGATGACTTTACCGGAGGATGGCATGATCTCCGCCTTGCCTTTAACGACGGTTTTACCGTCCTGATTAACGACATTGGTTGAAACCGTTGCCCGTTTGCGTTTCTCGTTGATATCCAGCACTTCCAGCTCAACCGTTACGGTGTCGCCCACTTTCACCGGGCGCATGAATTTCAGTTCCTGGCCCAGGTAGATGCCTCCGGGACCAGGCAGTCGGGTGGCCAGTGCGCAGGAGATTAATGATGCCGTCCACATTCCATGAGCAATGCGACCTTCAAACTGGGTGGTAGCGGCAAATGCTTCATCCAGGTGTACAGGATTAGTGTCACCGGATACCTTGGCAAACAGCAGAAGGTCTTCTTCAGTCAACGTTCGGGAGAGGCTGTCCTTTGCGCCAACGGTCAGCTCTTCAAAAGGGATGTTTTCCAGTTTACGCATAATGCATTGCTCAGTTGTTGGAAAAGAGTTGTTGGAGATGAAAGTCCATTAGGGGCTGCATCAGGCAGAGGCAGCCAGGGCTGTAGCTGCTGACGGCCTTAGCCTGCCTGAGTGCTTCCGGGCTAAGAGTGTATATGATTTTCCAGCCACTGTATCAGCTGCTCAAACACTTGCTTACGATTTGTTTCATTAAATAACTCATGGCGGGCCCCGGGGTAGAGCATCAGGCTGACATCCCGGTTTCCTGAGGCTTTAAGAGCTTCAGTCAGTTTAAGGAGCCCGCGGGGGGCGCTGACCGGGTCTTGATCTCCCCCCATCACCTGTATTGGCAGGTTGTTGTCTATGTGGGAGAGAGCCGTGGGTGAGCAGATCGAGGTCAGTCCCTCAAAAATGTCGGCCCAGAGCCGGTTGGTGCACCGAAAGCCACACAAAGGGTCGTTGGCGTAGGCATCTACTGCTTCAGGGTCTCTGCTCAGCCAGTCAAATTCGGTTCGATTGGGTTTGAACCTTCGGTTATAGCCACCGAAAGTCAGCTCATGAATCAGTGGGCTGGTGCCTGTTTTTCCCTGTCGACGGATTTCGATACTGGCAACCAGCCTGGCCAGGGCCAGTAATGGGCGTGCTACATAGTTCGATCCTGAAAGAATGGCTCCCTTTATAGCAGGCTGGTTTTCCATCAGATAAGCCTGAAGAATGTAGCTGCCCATGCTGTGGCCAAGCAGGAAGCAGGGCATTCCCGGGTTATCGGACAAAACAGAATCCACTGCAGCTTTCTGATCATTGACCACTGTCTTCCACCCGGCCTTGTCAGTGAAGTGGCCTTTGACAGGGCTTTCTCCGTGGCCACGGTGGTCATGGGCATAGACCTTGAACCCTTCAGCGTTAAATTGTCTCGCCAGTTGCTGGTAACGGCCCCCATACTCTGCCATACCATGACTGATGTGGATCACTGCTCTTGCCGGTTTTTCCGGGAACCAGGCATGAAGGGGGATCCTGTGTACAGGGGATGACGGGGTGAGACTTTCGAGGTGAAGGGTCTGGTCGGCGTAAGACATAGCGCTTTTCTGAACACGTTTGTTGATGGTTGATTATTGTGTTGAGCGGGTTGTTCGGTGGACAGTCCGCTGGATAGAGTGGTTGTACGGTATTTTCCGCAAGTCGTCTATCAGCCACGTCGGAAAACTGGTAGTCTGGCAAATTTTTAATGCGATAAAACAGCATCTTACCAGATCTTTCAGTGACGTATTTTCAATACAGGATGCCCGCTGCTTAATAGTTAAGACAGTGAAAGAAAAAGATTTTGCACCATCCTCACCCATGAATAACGGGGAAGCAAAATGTTTTTCACGGCAACTGCCTGTAGCGAAAAATGACTGAGTCTGGATGCATGGCAGCTCACCTCCCAGAGGGTGGTGTATGGCAAGACAAGGTTGAACAGTTTGCTATCCCGTTTTTATTCAATTCAGCTTCATCAAGGATGCAGGAGGCTTGTGTCATGACTACCGGTTTCTGGAAAGACAAGTACCCGGAAGGGATTCCTGCCACCATTGATATGGGGCAGTACCGGTCCATCATTGATGTTCTGGAGTACAGCACCCGCAAGTTTGCCCACCGGCCTGCATTCAGCAATATGGGGCACGAACTCAGTTATGAACGCCTTTATGAACTGAGTGGCCAGTTCTGCAGTTACCTCCAGCACCATACGGATCTTCGTCCTGGTGATCGGATAGCGATCATGCTGCCCAATGTCATGCAGTTTCCGGTGGTGGTGTTTGGGGCCCTGCGTGCCGGCTTGATTGTAGTGAATACTAACCCGCTGTACACCGAACGGGAAATGGAACACCAGTTCAAGGATTCCGGAGCAAAAGGTCTGGTGGTGCTGGCCAATATGGCTCACATGGCTGAAAAGGTCCTGCCCAAGACTGCCATCCGGCATGTGGTGGTCACTGAAGTGGGGGATATGTTTCCAGTGGTCAAGCGGTTGCTGGTGAATGCCGTGGTAAAGCATGTCAAGAAAATGGTTCCCGCTTATACGGTGCCGTCTGCCGTTGGTTTTACCCGGGCCATGAGGCTGGGTGCGCAGCGGCACTGCACGGACATTCGTCGTGAAAATGATGATGTCGCCATTCTCCAGTACACTGGAGGAACGACGGGTGTCGCTAAAGGTGCGATGCTGACCCATCGTAATATTCTCAGCAACATGTTCCAGATCAAGGCGCTGGTGGGAGGTAATCTTCAGGAAGGAAGAGAGCTGCTGATCGCTCCTTTGCCACTATACCATATTTTTGCCTTCACAGTGCATTGCATGGTGGCGGTGCTGCTGGGGGAGCACAATATGCTGATCACCAACCCCCGGGACATGAAGTCGTTTATCCGGGACTTAACCGGTAAGCCGTTCAGCATGTTTATCGGCCTGAATACGTTGTTTGTGGGGCTGATGAAGCAGGAGGCGTTTCGCCGGCTGGACTTTTCCTATCTCAAAAACACCATATCCGGTGGCATGGCATTGCAGCTGGATACGGCGGAGCGCTGGGAAAACCTCACCGGAAGTCGTATCTGTGAAGGCTATGGCATGACCGAAACCTCTCCGGTGGTGACCATTAACCCACTGGATAAGATCAAACTGGGCACGATCGGGTTGCCGGTGCCTTCCTGTGAACTCAAGGTGGTTGACGGGGAAGATAACGATCTGCCCATTGGTGAAACCGGTGAGCTGTGTATCAAAGGCCCACAGGTTATGAAAGGGTACTGGCAGAGTGAGCAGGCCACAGAAGAGGCGATGCTGGACGGCTGGTTGAGAACTGGAGATATAGCCCGCATTGATGACGAAGGATATGTGACCATTGTCGACCGTAAGAAAGACATGGTCTGTATCTCAGGCTTTAATGTATACCCCAATGAGCTGGAAGAAGTGCTGGCCACTCACCCCGATGTGTTGCAGTGTGCGGTGATTGGCGTACCTGATAAGCGCACGGGAGAGGCGATCAAAGTATTTGTAGTGCCCGGTAATCCGGATCTGACCCGGGAGGAAGTGATCCGGTTTTTCCGGCAGAACCTGACAGCCTACAAAGTACCGAAGCTGGTAGAGTTTCGGGAAGAGTTGCCCACCACGAATGTCGGGAAAATCCTCCGTCGGAAATTACGAGAGGAAGAGCTGAAAAAGCAGGAGCCATGATTCATGGCTCCTGGCCAGGGTGCGTTGCCGTGTGAACCTATTGGCACTGGAAGGTCATGGTATAGGTGTAGCCCTTGCCGAGGGCGCTGTCTGTTACCTGTCCACCTGCTGCAGCTACCCCGCCGGCTTGCCGAGTACTGTCATGGTCGCTGAATACCCAGGTAGCGCTGCCAATTCCTTTCATGATTTTGGAGGCGGTTTTGGCGGTGTTGTAATTGGCTTCGCTCATGTTGCCCTGGTATTTGTGATCTTCACTGATGATGTACGCGGTTTGCTTGCTTTCAGCGCAAAAGTGATCTGCCTGGGCTTTGGCATCCCGATAGCCGGACGATTTGTCCTCAGTGCCAATGGCAATAGAATGAATGCCAGAGCTGCTGGGTCTGACATCTTTATGGTGTGGTCCTGAGCAGGCTGCAAGTAAGGTTATAGTGGGTATTATAATCCGTTTTTTCATAAGCCCTCCGCTGGCGTTATTGTTCCCGGTTCTTGTTTGAGTTTTTGGGTATTGGTTTTAAATATAGAGTAAGTATTTCTTTTGTATGACTTACTTTTTAGCCGGGGACTGTCCTTGCTCATTTATTCGTTGCCAGGTAGGTGCCCGCGGCAATCATTATACCACCGGCTCCCAGGTTCAGCTTCCTCTGGGCGCTTGGTGTTTTCAAAATTTTCCCCAAACGACCGGCTCCTATTGCAGTTATTATCAGCCCCGACATTAAGGCGACAATGCTTAATGCTTCTGCCAAAGCGATATCCCGGGCATTGAGAAGCGTTAAATCCATAAATGTTGGTAAAAACGAAATGTAAAACAGGATGACTTTGGGATTCGAGGCGGAGATCAGAAAGCCCTGGATGAAGCCAGTCAAGTGAGACGGGGCTTTCGACATGCAGTCATGCTCTTTTGTCCCCGCCGCTTCTGGTAATGCCTTGATCATCTTGTAGCCGAGATAGATCAGATAAATTGCACCGGTGTATCGAATCACGACAAACAGAGCTGCCCAGTTTGCGGCAATTGCAGCCAGGCCTAAACAGGCCAGCAGCAGATAGATCGCATCACTGGCGACCATTCCTGCGGACAGGGGGATGCAAGGCCTTACTCCTGACACCATTGCACGTGCAACGATCGCAAATATACCGGGCCCCGGTGTTACGCTGAATATCAGCATCGCTATAAAAAAAGTAGCCGCACTTTCAATGGACATGGCTGAGCCTCAAGTTATATGCGTTACTGAAAAGTAACAATAATGGGCTAAAACGCAATCGAAAACCGGCACGCCTGGTGGTTTGTAGTGGCTTTTCTGCTGGATGAAACAGCTCAAAAAATGGCAGGAAGGCTGCAGGCACCCCCTGATCCTCCGCTTCCGGGGTGGTGGTTATTTTTATTTCTCTTTTGGATGGGCAGAGAGGGGAGGAAGAATATTTTTTCTTTTTTTGGGGCATGGCGGCTGGCGGTGAGTATGATGAGCCTGCCCTCCTGTTGAAATTCAATGCGTTCGATGAGTCCAGACTCATTGAGCTGATAGTTGATTCTAGTAGACTGAGGGTGACTTCCCGTTTGCACGATTCTTCTACGTTCTGGTTGATAGGTCAGGCTGTGATGATAATTCAACCTATTGTCAACTCTATTGGTGCTGCTCTGAATAGAGGGCCTTTTGTTTGAGCATGTTATGCAATCAATGGTGCCACTAAAGGGGAGGTGCATTTCAAACTTTCGGGTTTTTCCATGCCCTCTTCTAACAAGGTCCGTTGCAGTTTTCCGGAAACGATCGCCAAACATCACCATTCGTTCAGGCACTGCCCCTTCCAGTTCATCTTCATCAAATGAAGTGGGGTCGAACCACCATTGATAATCTCCCGCCTGTATATCCATTCTGACATATTGGGGAGGGTCGTCTGTTTCCTCAAGCGTGAAGGTAACGGAGTGGGTAGTTGTGTCACCCTCCTGTTCATTGACTAAAGATAATAGTTCTACAACCCTTCTAATGTAAGTTTCAATCGGAAGTGCTGCGTGGTGGGCTCGATGATCAATACGTTCTGGCGTAATGGATATGACGGTGCTGTTGCCCTGATTTTCCAGCTGCAGTGTGCCAAATGAAAATCCGTCACGGCTTTTGATAGTGTATAACGGGGCAAAATGAACCTGGATGAAGTCCGAACCGGGCATTCCTGCAAAGGTTAATTCTGAAAGCAGGAGCAGCGTCAGAAGGGGAGATTTTGTTCGATACCAATATAAGAAAAGCATGGATAAATGTTCGCCTTTTGTTCATATCCTGAATTCCAGGATCCCATTCTAGTCAACTCAGGGTATAATGCCCGGTTTTGCCACCAGCGTCTGAGTTGATCGAACGGGAGTATCTGAGTGCCTGGTCCTACTGACAGAAACCTGCGTCAGACCATTAATGAATGCATGATTCGTGACCGCTACAGTTTGCGGGGCCAGCTGCGCAGGCTTCGGCGTGATGATGACGCCGGGCTGGAGAAACTCCAGAGCAGAATGGATCGTTCACTGGAGCAGGTCAGCAAACGTCAGTCGGCCATGCCGACGATTCGGTATGACCAGGCTCTGCCTGTGGTGGATCGAAAGGAGGATATTGAGCGCGCCATCCGGGAGCACCAGGTGGTGGTGATTGCCGGGGAGACCGGTTCCGGTAAAACCACCCAGCTGCCGAAAATCTGCCTGGAAGCGGGAAGAGGGGTTTATGGGGCGATCGCCCATACCCAGCCCAGAAGGCTGGCCGCCCGTTCCGTGGCAAGCCGGATTGCTGAAGAGCTGCAGGTTTCCCTTGGGGAACAGGTGGGATACCAGGTGCGGTTCAAGGATCACTCCAATGAGACAACCCTGGTCAAGTTGATGACCGATGGTATTTTGCTGGCGGAAATCCAGCACGACCGGTTTCTCAACCGCTATGACACCCTGATCATCGATGAGGCTCACGAGCGCAGCCTGAATATCGATTTCCTGCTGGGGTATATCAAGCTGATCCTCCCCAGAAGGCCTGACCTGAAAGTGATCATCACTTCCGCCACCATTGATGTGGAGCGTTTTTCCCGACATTTTAATAATGCTCCGGTGATTGAGGTCTCAGGGCGGACTTATCCCGTGGAAACCCTTTACCGCCCTCTGGAGGCCCTGGAGCTGGAAGGCCGGGATGCGGATCAACGACTGCAGCAGGGTATTCTGTCGGCCCTGGAGGAAATTGAAAGCCTTGAGCGTTCCGGCAAAGGTCAGCGGCTGGGGGATGTGCTGGTGTTTCTCAGCGGTGAGCGGGAGATTCGCGAAACCCATAAATTTCTCAGGGATGCCCGACTGAATCACACTGAAGTCCTGCCCCTTTATGCCCGGCTGTCGGCGGCGGAGCAGAACCGGATTTTTCAGGGGCATTCGGGGCGGCGGGTGATACTCTCCACCAACGTGGCGGAAACTTCTTTGACCGTACCCGGCATTCGTTATGTCATCGATCCGGGCACCGCCAGAATCAGCCGATACAGTGTGCGTTCAAAGGTTCAGCGATTACCTGTAGAGCCAGTATCCCAGGCCTCAGCCAACCAGCGCAAGGGGCGTTGTGGCCGGGTGTCCGAAGGTATCTGCCTGCGGCTCTATTCAGAAGAAGACTTTCTGGCACGTCCTGAGTTTACCGATGCGGAGATTCTCCGAACCAATCTGGCGGCGGTTATTCTGCAGATGTTGAGAATGGGGCTGGGGGATATCGCTGCGTTTCCTTTTGTGGACCCACCCGACGGCAAGGCCATTAATGACGGCTTTAAACTGCTGCAGGAGCTTGGGGCGGTTTCAGGGGATCGCCGGATCACTCCTGTAGGCCGTCAGCTGGGGCAGATGCCAGTGGATCCCAGGCTGGGCCGGATGCTGGTGGAAGCCAGTAAAAACGGTGCTCTGAACGAAGTGTTAATCATTGTCAGCGCCCTGGCCACCCAGGACCCCAGGGAGCGACCCCAGGAGAAACAGCAGGCGGCGGATCAGCGTCATCGGGAGTTTTACCATGATGACTCCGACTTTATGACCTTTGTGAACCTCTGGGAAGCCTATGAGCAGCAGCGGCAGGATTTATCCCAGAACCAGCTGCGGAAATACTGCAAGCAGCAGTTTCTGTCCTTTATGCGGATGCGGGAGTGGCGTGACCTGCACCGTCAACTGGCGCTCTCCTGTAAAGATCTGAGTTTCCGGGTCAATGAGTCGCCGGCCAGTTATGGCGATATCCACAAATCCCTGCTCTCTGGCCTGTTGTCACAACTGGGCGGCAAGGATGATGAAGCGGATTATATGGGAGCGAGAAACCGCCGCTTCTATCTGTTTCCAGCCTCCACCCTCTATAAGCGCAAGCCCAAGTGGGTGATGACGGCGGAACTGGTAGAAACCTCCCGGCTGTTCGCCCGCACCAATGCCAGGCTGGAGCCTCAGTGGATCGAGCCGCTGGCCTCCCACCTGGTGAAGCGGAACTATTTTGAGCCCCACTGGGAGAAAAAACGGGCCCAGGTAGTGGCCTATGAGCAGGTGACCCTGTATGGCCTGATTATTGTCGGGCGTCGCCGGGTTCATTATGGCCCCATCGATCCAGTGGTAGCCCGGGAAATCTTTATCCGGGAAGCGCAGGTGGAAGGGCATTTTGAGTCCAGAGGGGCGTTCCAGAAGCATAACCTGGCGCTGATCAGTGAAGTGGACGAACTGGAAGCCAAGTCCCGCCGAAGGGATATTCTGGTCGACCCGGAAACCCTCTACGCCTTTTATGATGAGTTGATTCCAGCGGATATCTGTAATGGCGCCGGGTTTGAAAAGTGGCGCAAGGGGGCTGAGCATAAACAGCCGAAGCTGCTTTATCTGACCAAAGCCTACCTGATGAAACACGACGCAGGGCAGGTCACCGTTAACCGGTACCCGGATCGTTTCCGCTGGGAAGGTCTGGAGCTGCCGCTGAGTTACCACTTTGAGCCGGGTGTTGAAGATGATGGGGTCACCTTGACGTTGCCGGTGGAGGCCCTGAGGCTATTGCCCCGATACCGCCTTGAGTGGCTGGTGCCCGGCATGCTGTTTGACAAATGTGTGGCTCTGGTCAGGGCGTTGCCAAAGGCGGTTCGAAAGAACTTTGTGCCGGTGCCGGACTTCGTTACCGGAGCCCTTGATTCCATTTCCGCCTGCGATGAGCCCCTGACCGAGATGCTGGGACGGCAGCTTACCCGTATGTCCGGTGTCCGGATTCTGGATGAGCACTGGAGTGTCGACAGCCTTGAGCCTCATTTATTAATGAATTTCAGGGTGGTGGATGACCAGGGCAAAATCCTTGGCCAGGGGCGGAACCTGAACCGGCTTCGTCAGCAGTTTGCAGACATGGCCCAGGACAGTATCCGGAAGTTGTCCAAAAGCCACCTAGAACAGGAAGGCCTGCTGGACTGGAGTTGTGGCGAGCTGCCGGAAGAGATTACCCGGAAGGCGGGTGGGTTGGTGCTGAAATCCTATCCCGCCCTGGTGGATCAGAAAACCGCAGTTGCTGTTCAGTTGTTTGAAAGCCGGGCCATGGCGGATGCTGAAAACCGCCAGGGTCTGACCCGTTTACTGAGGATCAAGCTCTCTAACCAGTTGAAGTTTGCCCTGGGTAAAATGCCGCTGCTTAAAGAAACCAAGCTGCTGGCCACCAACCTGGTGAATCATAAACAGCTGGAGGATGATCTGCAGAATTTGCTGGTTGCCAGCGTTTTTCTTTCCGGTGAGGAAGCATTTCCCCGCAACCGGGAAGCGTTTGAGGCCCTGATAGAGGCCCATAAAGGTGCCATTGTGCCCTGTGCGGAAAAGCTGGATCCGCTGTTGAATGATATTTTCCGCAGCGCCCAGGCGGTCAGCCGTCAGTTGAAAGGAAAAATAAGTTTTGATCGTGCACTGGCTCTGGCCGATATAAAACAGCATCTGGCACGTCTGCTGACTGACGGGTTTATGGCCGGGGCGACCCTGGAATGGCTGAGTCACTACCCCAGGTATCTGAGAGCCATTGAGCTCCGTCTGGAAAAACTGCCGGCTCAGGTCAACCGGGATCGTGCCTGGACAGAAGAGCTGACGGTGCTCCAGCAGAAGTATCAGAAGCGACTGGACGTCCATCATCAGCATAAGCTGGTGGACCCTAATCTACGTCTGTTCTGCTGGATGATTGAAGAGTACCGGGTCTCCCTGTTTGCCCAGCAGCTGGGGACTCGTTTCCCGGTTTCAGATAAAAGGCTGCGCAAGCTCTGGGGTGAAGTGGAGGATGTGTAGAGCCTGACCGAGAATAGGCTGCCCTGCTGCGAAGGCAGCTAATTGATCTAAAAATGTGGTTTCGCTTGTTAAATAGCGTGCTATTCGCCTCGCAAAACCGCATTTTTATCTTCAATTTTCCGCCTTTCTCGCGACGGGCGCTATTCTCGGTCAGGCTCCTGGGAGCCTGTTGCACTGATTGTATTAACCCAGAAGCAGGTTGCCTGGGAGCATCGAAAAGAAGGGGCATCATTATTCATTTCTGGCAGGGAGGCCGGGTCATGACACATCTTTTCCTATTGAGCAGGCCGTTGGCTGTTTTTCTTTGCAGGGCGTCAGTGGTTGTTGTGCTGGCAACTGCTGTTACTTCAGGGTCCGCAGAGGCCTTCGAGTGGGAGGGCTATGTCCAGGATGGCCGACCCTATGCCTACCCGGACCATTATGACAATCAAGACGAAGACGAGAATGAATCGACTGAAGATGAAGATGAGACAGATAGCGGTAGTGACGATGATGAAGGTGAGCGATGGGGGAATGATGGAGAAGAAAACGCACCTTTTTTTTCTGATGACTGACAGTCGTCAGTCATGATTATTTTGTTTTTTTCTTCTTCGTTTTGAGTGAATCAGAGTTGGAATGGGAGCTGAAATCTCTTGTCTGTCAGTAAACTATTCAGGTCTAAATAGCACCCTGTTATGTTTATTCGAAATAAAAATCAAACAAAAATTTGACGTTATGGCTTTTTAGATCTTAACTGAATTAAAGAGAGGTAATTTAATTACAAATATTTGTATCTTTGCTGTATTGATTGATTGGATGACAAGGATCGTCGTCTTATGGAAACAGCTGAACAGGTACTCATTATTGAGGACGCTCAACAGCGTCGACACGACCTCAGTACCATTCTCCAGTTCATGGGGTATCGTACTGTTGCCATTGGTGCAGCCTACTGGGAAGATGCTGTCAGCTCCCAGGTTCCCGAGGAGTTCTGCGCTCTCTTTCTTGGTGATTTTCTTCAGGCGGAAAGCTCCCTTCAGGGGATGTTGTCCCGGATTCAAAGCTGGTGCGGTGGTGTGCCAGTGGTTCGAATTTCCGAGCAGTTGCCTGATAACCTGCCCACATCCCTGAGCCGGCAGATCATTGCCCGGGTTGACTGGCCCTGTAGTAAGCCGCAACTGCTGTCCAGCCTGCATTATGGTCAGGTGTATCGGGAGCAATGGAAGCAGGCTCACCAGACCGGCTACCACCAGCAGGTGCAGCTGTTTCGTGGGCTGGTGGGTAAGAGCGAGCGAATTCGCAAGGTGCGCTCGTCCATGGCCCAGGTGGCGGACCGGGATGTCAATGTTCTGATTACCGGTGAGTCGGGTACTGGAAAAGAGGTAGTAGCCAGAAACCTGCATGAACACTCTCACCGGCGGGATGCGCCTTTTGTCCCTGTTAACTGTGGGGCCATTCCAACCGATCTTCTGGAAAGTGAGTTGTTTGGCCACGAGAAAGGCTCGTTTACCGGTGCGGTGGCCACCCGCAAAGGCCGGTTTGAACTGGCGGAAGGGGGTACCCTGTTTCTGGATGAAATCGGTGATATGCCACTGCACATGCAGGTTAAATTGTTGAGAGTTCTGCAGGAGAGAACCTTCGAAAGGGTGGGTGGTTCTGAGCCGATTGCAGTGAATGTCCGTATTATTGCAGCGACCCACAAGAACCTTGAGTCCATGATTGCGGAAGGCAGTTTTCGGGAAGATCTCTACTACCGGCTGAATGTTTTTCCTATCGAAATGCCCTCGCTCAAGGAGCGTCCGGAAGATATTCCCCTGATGATCAATGAATTGACGCACAGTATGGAAAAGCAGGGCCGTGGTTCAATTCGTCTGAGTTCTGCGGCTATCCTTTCGCTCTGCCGTCATGACTGGCCTGGCAATGTCCGGGAGATGGCCAACCTGCTTGAACGACTGGCCATTATGTTTCCTTATGGTGTCATTGGGGTGCAGGATCTGCCACAGAATTTCTGTCATATGGATATGATCGGTGAGGAAGACGATGGCGTCGCCGATCTTTTTCCAGACAGTATTCAGCCAGCAGGCAGTACTCATGCAGATGATCTGGCGGTGCTGCCTGTGGGAGGGTTGAACCTGAAAGATTACCTTACCCGCCTGGAGAAAAGCCTGATTCAGCAGGCGCTGAGTGACTGTAACAGTGTTGTCGCCAGAGCCGCGGATAAACTTCAGATTCGGCGCACGACGCTGGTTGAAAAGATGAGAAAGTATGGCTTGCAGCGCTATGAGGATTCTGTAAAAAGCGGTTAACCTCTGAGCTGGACCACTTTTCCGGGCTATCAGATGCCTATAGTGATAAAAAAACAGGCTATGAATATTTCATAGCCTGTTTTTTTATCACTTCAGAAATGGTTTCTTTTCCGTAAGAAGGTGAGTGGTTCTTCATAAGGCTTTTTTATTTCTATTGTTTCTCTTTTTCTGGTTGATTGGATAGTTGGCTAACAACCTCTGTTTGATGTTTTTGTTGTTGAAACTTTGCTTATTTATTTTTAAGCAGGCGTTTTCCAGTCGGCAAAGATGGTTTTTTCTTTATCAAAAGTTGAAATAATTAATTTTGAATCCATTTTGATGTCGGGATAACGTCACAGTATTGTGACGCTGTCAAATAATTAGCTTTTGGATTGTTCAAAAAAGTGTTCAAGAAAAAACGGGCGCAACCGAAAATAAATTTATGTCAAAAAAACAGCGTGTCAAAAATAACTTCGAAATAATAAAATTCATTTAAAACATGCGGTTATCAGTTTTCAGGGCTGCTGTGTCAAACAGCTGTCATGTCAATAGCCTGTCAAAACCGTGTTTTTTGAATGAAAACAAAGTTGGCACGTTCATTGATGTATATTCCTTGTCGTTTTTCGACGTGACATTAAAAGCAATGGAACCTTCAACGTGAACGCTATGGATGCAAACACTAAACGAGTGATCGCAGTTGCCGGTTGTAAGGGTGGTGTGGGAAAGACTGTTGTAGCCGTTAATCTTGCACTGGCGCTGGCCAAGCTGGGTCAGCGGGTCATGTTGATGGATGGAAACCTGGCGGTACCCGATGTTGGCATTACTCTCGGGCTGGAAAAGCCCCTTGATATAGGAGATGTGTCGTCAGGTTTGCAGTATGTGGACAAGGGGTCACAAGAGCATTCTGACGATAACAGTCAGGATGGTGTGGTTCTTGAGGGGCCATCCGGCATCAAGGTGTATGCCCCGGCCAGTCAGGATCAATGGAGAGAGTGTATCCAGATCAATGATGCGGTTCAGTTGATTGCCAAAATGGATGCCCTGGCTCCGAGTCTGGACACCTTGATTGTGGATACTGCCCCGGGCCTTGCCCCAGATAATGTCACGTTGATTCAGGCTGCTACGGAAGTGTTGATTATCGTCAACCAGGAAGTGGTTTCTCTGATGGATACGGTTAAGCAGATACGTCTTCTGTATCGTGTATTCAATGTCCATCAGTTTTATATAGTGGTTAATGCCGCCAGCAGCCGACGTTGTGGTTCAAAGCAGTTTGAAAAACTGCAGAATCACCTGAACGACGAAAAACAGATAGTCCTCAGCTATCTGGGTTCTATTCCATTTGATAAAGCCGTTAATGAAGCCCTTGCCATGCAGTCTGCATTGTTGACTGTGAATCCAGAGTGCAGGGCATCCAGGGCTTTCCATCGTCTGGGGCATCAGATAGCCAGTATTCCGGTGCCGGAGCCTAGAGGACGCATTGAATTCTTTTTGCCAACAAGAATCAGGGAGAGGGTTAAGTCATGACCGCAGCCGCACAGGAAGTGCAAGAAAAAGCGCCACAGGAACAGAAGGCGCAGAAGAAATCACCTGCCAGAGAAGAGCTGGTGGTTACGCATCGCTCACTGGTCAAGAGGATTGCCAACCATCTGGCAGCCAGAATGCCGGCCAGTGTTCAGATTGATGATCTGGTGCAGTCCGGAATGATCGGTTTGCTCGAAGCGGCATCAAAATACGATGCCTCCAAAGGGGCCAGCTTCGAAACATTTGCCGGGATTCGTATTCGTGGTGCGATGCTGGATGAAATCCGGAAAGGTGACTGGGGCCCCCGTTCTGTGTATCGCAACAGTCGTCGTATAACCGAGGCGGTACAGGTGGTAGAGGCAAAGCTCGGGCGGGATGCACGGGACTCCGAAGTGGCAAAGGAGCTGAATGTAAAGATTGATGAGTATTACACCATACTCAGCGATCTTCGTGGTTGCCGGTTGTTCAGCTATGAAGAGCTGTTTGACAGTGAAGAATCAAGAATGCAGGCGCGTTCTGGAGATCAGGGGCCATCCGCCGATATCCAGGAAGAGAAGTTCAAGACTGCGCTGATAGAGGCAATCGATAAGCTTCCTGAAAGAGAGAAGCTGGTATTGATGCTGTATTACGATGAAGAAATGAATCTGAAGGAAATTGGCAAGGTTCTAGGGGTCAGTGAGTCCCGGGTCAGCCAGATTCATTCCCAGGCGGCTCTGAGACTGAGGTCAAGGTTGCAACACTGGCTGAGCTAAGATTTTCAGCCAGCGCCTCTTTTTTCATAACGATTTAGTCTAAACCTGATTCAGGAATAAGCTTCTCCATTATATCCGTGGGGCGTTTTTGGGTGTTGTTACGGGAATAAGTGCCTGTTATATGCTGCATTGCTTTGAATGGAGTTTTTTTTGCTCCGTATTGTTCCAAGTAGGCAGGTCCTGGCTCCATATACTTCTTTATACAGATGTTTAATAACGGACCTGTTTAATATGAAATGGATTTCTTACATGGCGGCAATGGTTGTTGCCGTTTTTCCTCCCTTGTTATTTGCCCAGGATGAAGCCCCAACTCAAATAAATGGTGTGGTCACCATTAATACTTATCAGGCCAAGAGGCTCCATGATATCGGCGCTCTGTTCATTGATGTAAGGTCCCATCGGCAGTGGCAATACGGCCATGTGGATGGTTCACATAATCTGGATCTTCGAGGCGGTTTCAGACAGCTGTTCTCCCCAGGTGTTCTGGATAAGGAAACTCCAATCGTTATCTATGGCAACAGTACCTACCATATGCGCGGAGCTATAGGCAGCTATCTGGCAGCCCTCTGGGGCTACCAGAGAGTATTTTTCCTCCGTGATGGCTACTACTCATGGTTGGCTCTGGATTTCCCCGTAACACTGAAGTCGGATAAGGCAAATTCAGCTTCTGCACCGATTTCAGCCAACTGATCCCGGGCTTCCCTGTCTTGAGTAGTGCCGACTATTTTATAACCACCCGTTTGTGGGCTATTCCAGTGTGGCATTCGATGCAGCTTTTGCCCTCCTCTGCCATGGCCTGGTGGTTGAGGCGGGCACGCTGAGTTTGTTTTGCCAGATCAAAATTATCGCCGGTATGGCAATGCCGACAGGCTTCTGAGTCATCCGCCATCATATGATCCCAGACTTTCTGTGCCAGTCGGGGTCTGTGGCTTTCAAAGTTTTCTTTGGTGATCCTTCCGGTCAGCATATAGTAGATATCCGCAGTAGCCGCTATTTTAACCTTCATTTTGTCAATGAATTTATGGGGAACATGGCATTGCGCGCAGGTTGCCTTTATATCGTTCTCATTAATGTAATGGGATGAGGCTTTGTATTCCTGAACAATGGTGTCCATTTTCAAGTGACAACTGAAACAGAAGGTATTGGTATTGGAAGCGACCATCGCTCCCTGAAAGCCACCCCCAGCCAGAATGAGCAGGAATATCCCAATGGGGATGCCCAGGAACAGAGGTGCTTTTAACCAGTTCCATATACGCCTGAGCCGCGGCAACTTCTCTGTCATTGGCTGTTACCCTCCGAACCCAGGCAATCACGGTTAAACGCACCCGTTGATATTTATTTGGGTTTGTCTGCCTTCTCATTGAGATAGCGCGCCTTGAACTCTGTCTGGGCCTTCTTCCTGGCCTGTTTGACAGACTCTGGCTCCATGCCGGTAAACCAGGCGTGTTCAGGCCGATTGAGAATTTCATCAAGCACTTTCCTGGATCGTTCTGCGGCGGCCTTCTTGTTGGCATGCTCGGCTTTTTCAACTATTTCCAGGTATTCAGGTATCAGTTCAACATAAAACTTCTCTGCTACCTCGAACATGCCGTGCCACTGAACGTAGTCCGGTGCCTGCATGGCCGCACCATGGCGTGCACGCCGACCTTCATGGTGCCAGAGGCGGAACCATGTCCATTCGATTTTTTCATCAAACGGGGTTTCGGTGATCAGTCCCTCTTTACTGAGTTGACCCATAAGGGCTTTTCCTGGGCGGGCAAACTTCTCATTATAAAGCGTAACCAGTGCATCAAACTGGGTGTAGAAGCTGTCGACCATGGGTTTGGCGTGACAGGCCTCACAGACATTCTGCATGTCTTTACGGCGATCCTGCCAGCTTTTTGTAGGTTTGCCGAGGGCAAGGTCTTTGGCATCTATTTTTTCAGAGATGGCAGGGCGAAGGTTCCATGAAATTCGGTCTCCCACATCGTGGGTGACCGGAAGCTCACGGGTGGCGGACATGTGGCAGCTGCTGCAGGTTGGGGCTGTGTGATAGTCCTCACCCGCTATCCACTTGGAGTATTCCATCTTCAGGCGGTCAGCATGGGCATGAAAATCAATGCCATGTCTGGACTCTTCGTAGATTTCTTTCTGTGGATGGTCAGGCCCAAGGTGACAATGTCCGCAGGCCTCGGGGCGGCGGGCTTGAGTGATGCTGAATTCGTGCCGGTGGTGGCAGGCAGCGCAGGTTCCTGTTGAGCCGTCAGGATTGATTCTCCCTATTCCGGTGTTGGGCCAGGTCGCCGGGTCAAGGTCGCCGTTCTTCAGTACTTTCACCTCAGAGCCATGGCACTGCCAGCAACCAGACACCGCCGCAGGGGATTCGCCCCCGAGGGTGAGCTTCGTGCTCTCAGGGTTTTTCCTGGCGCTTTCTCCCTTGCTGGATGTACCTTCAATGACTTCTGCCAGCATATTGTCCAGAGAGCCAATGATCTTGCCTGCGCTGGCATGGTGGCTTCTCATGAACTCCTCTGCTTCTTTTGAGTGACACTTACCGCAATCTTTTGGTGACACGATAACGGATATGTTAAAGCCTTTATGTTTGATGGCGTCCTTGTCAGAGGCATTGGCCCCATGGCACTCGAAACAGCCAACGTTGGCCCCATAGTGTTTGGACATCCCCCATTGGGCATAAATTGAGGGGTGTTCTTCCTTATGACATGCAGCGCAGGCCTGACTTTCCGGGCTCAGTTGAGGGTAGGGTTTTAATATCAGAGCTTTGGGGGCTGCATGGGACTCAAGCGTCCCTGAAAAGAGGTATTCCATCACTACCCATCCGGAGAAGACAGTGCCTGCCAGCAGTAGAAAACTGCAGATAACCGTGAAAGGGCTGAAAAAACGCCGACTGTTGCTTGCAGGGTGGGAAGGACTTTCTTTGCCTGATAAAGGTTTGCGTGATGAAGATGCCATGGGGATGAGGTCAAGGTTAAGTACAGAATGTACAACACCGCCTTCTCACCCCAGGTTCCTGATTCTCTAGCCCCAGAGGGCTTGAGTCGTAACACGGTTTTGAGGAACCTGTATCCGGGTTGAATGGCAGTATTGCGCTTATACGGTCAGCACTTGTATATTCCGCGACTGAAGCTTAACTCCAGGGTTGATGTGGTGTTGTCGATCACCGCTTGATACTGAGCAATTCCAGCCCCCATGTTTTATGGGGCGAACTCAAGCGGTAAAGTTGATGAGTAACCGTCATTAGCCCCACCGTATAAAGCTATTGAGGGCGGTGGGCACACTGGTTCATCACTCAAACTAATAAGTCTTGCGTCGTCAAGGTTAGAAAAGATATTCATTTTTGCAAGTTTTGTAAGAACTAAAAATACGACCTTTGCAGTCTTTTTTCTGCATGGGTATATGAGTGATGTTGTATAGTGGTGCAGCCTCCTGGGGAGGCATGAAGGGGGCTATAAAGGAATCGATGAGCCATGTTGTCGATGGTTGCCTTTGTGTCTCAAGTCAGTAATCTTGTGTTTTGTTTCTAATTTGATGACGGGTCCATCCATTGTTAGAGGTTATTCAACTTGAGTGTGAGCGGGATGACAGACGGCTGTTTACGAATCTATCCTTTACCCTTTCTCCAGGGGAGTTGCTGCAGATAGAGGGGAGGAACGGAGCGGGCAAGACCACGCTTTTGAGAATTCTTGCAGGCCTTTCCTCTGCCTGGACTGGACGGATTCTCTGGCAGGGTAAACCGATGGCTAAGGTCTATGCAGACTTTCGCCTTGCCTGCTATTTTCTGGGACACCGGCCGGGCCTCAAGCTTGAACTGACTCCCCTGGAAAACCTCTCCTGGCGGTTGCAGCTGGCGAACAGCCCTGCGGGTCATACCGCTCTGTATGATGCTTTGGAAAAAGTGGGGCTTTCCGGGTATGAGCAGGTCCCATGCAGTCACCTTTCCGCTGGTCAGTTGCGCAGGGTTGCCCTGGCAGGGCTGTTGGCCAGTCGCGCGACGCTCTGGATTCTGGATGAACCCTTTACCGCCATTGATGTGGATGGGGTCAGCTGGCTGGAATCCCTGCTCAGCGATCATGGGGACCAGGGAGGAATGGTTCTGGTCACCAGCCATCAGCCTCTGAAGGACCCCCGTGGTCATCTGCGAAAACTCAAGCTGGAATCTTTTTCAGGAGCGTCTTTGTCAGGAGAGAGTGGAGCAGGAGGGTGTTCATGAGTGCAGTGAACCCAGGCTCAATGAATGGTCTTTCTGCCTGCATGGCATTGATCCGTCGGGATTTGACCCTTGCTTTTCGCTCTCCGGGTCAAACCGTAAACCCCATGGCTTTTTTCCTGATGGTGGCCTCGTTGTTTCCCCTGGGGATTACCCCGGACCGGGAGACACTTGCGGTTCTGTCCGGCGGGATTTTGTGGATCGGAGCGCTGCTTTCGGTTTTGCTATCACTGGATTCGCTGTTCAGGAGTGATCAGGAGGATGGCGCTCTTGACCAGCTGTTGCTCTCCCCTCATCCCTTACCACTATTGGTATTGGCCAAAGTGTTTTGTCACTGGCTCACTACCGGGCTGTGTCTGACCCTGATGGCACCGGTGCTGGCTTTGATGTTACATATGCCCGAACAGGCGTATCCTGCTCTTTTGATCAGCCTGCTACTGGGTACACCGGTGCTCAGCCTTGCAGGGGCGATCGGTGCGGCGCTCACCGTTAAGATTCAGCGCGGAGGGGTACTGTTAACGTTGCTCTCCCTTCCTCTTTATATCCCGGTGTTGATATTTGCCACCGGGGCGGTGAATGCGGCAGCTAATCAGTTGCCTTACACCGGGCATATTCTTTGGCTTGCGGTTTTCCTGGTGCTTGGGATCTGTCTTGCCCCGATTGCGATCGCAGGAGCCTTGAGGGTGATCAATGAAGGTTGAAGTTGTTCAAATAAAGAGTGTGGTGACGATGATTTCAGCCAGTGGTGGTCTTGAAAAACACCCTCAATTTCTGCATTGTGTGCACGTTTTGATTGATCAGAGCCCGATGAGTTGTCGCGGTGTTGTTTATGGCCAGGGAAACGCGGCCTCAGGAAGTAGAACAAGATGATGAACTGGACGCTGTTTCACAAACTGGGCTCACCAAAGTGGTTTTATGACATCAGTAGCAAGTGGGTGAGCTGGCTTCTGGTTTCTTCTCTGTTGCTGATGGTGGTTGCTCTGACCTGGGGGCTGGCTTTTACCCCTCCGGATTATTTGCAGGGTAACAGCTACCGGATTATTTTTATCCACGTACCGTCCTCTTTTCTGGCTCAGGCCATCTATATGATGATGGCGGTGGCGGGAGCTATCACCCTGATTTGGAAAATCAAGCTGGCTGATATGGGGCTGGCGGTGATGGCGCCCATAGGCGCTTCTTTTTGTATTCTCTCTCTGGTGACCGGGGCTATCTGGGGCCAGCCCACCTGGGGTACCTGGTGGGTGTGGGATGCCCGCCTGACCTCCATGTTGATCCTGCTGTTTCTTTATATCGGGGTTATCTCCCTCCGGGGAGCGATACGAAGCAGTGATGTGGCTGCTAAAGCCTGCGCCATCCTGGCTCTGGTGGGCGTGGTGAATATCCCCATTATCAAATTCTCTGTGAACTGGTGGAACACTCTGCACCAGGGAGCCACGCTCAAGCTCACTGAAAAACCGTCCATGGCTCCGGAAATGCTCTGGCCATTGCTGTTGTCGATTCTTGGATTTTACCTGTTTTTTACTCTGGTCATGGTATTACGGTTGCGTGTGGAAATTCTGAATCGTGAATGCCGAACCCGCTGGGTGCGTGAGCTGCTTATGGCAAAGAGGTCATCATGAGAGGTGCCATGAAGAACTGTCCACAGAGTGTTTGGCCGCATTGCCGCCTGCAAGAGGGTCTCTATGTATTTTGATGGCTGGACCGGCTTTTTGGAAATGGGTGGCCATGGGTTCTATGTCTGGAGTGCCTATGGAGTCGCCTTTCTGGTGATTGCTTATAACCTGCTGGCCCCCATCCGGGCCAGGCGGCAGGTACGTGAACGGGTGCAGAGGCAGGAGCGTCTGGAGAAGGCCGGTAATAACCGGCGTCAGGACAGGGGTGTCATTGAGTCAACACTGAACAGCCTTGAGCCAGTAGAAAGCACTGAACCTTTTGAAAGCCAGGGTGTGATGAACTGCCGTGAGCAGGAAAGCGGCCACGAGCCGAAAAGGAGGGGTAGGCAATGAATGCAGTCCGCAAGCAGAGGTTGATTCTGGTGTTGCTGCTGGTGGCAGGCGTCGGTGTGGCGGTGGCCCTGACGTTGTTGGCCCTGAAACAGAATATCAATCACTATTTTTCGCCTACCCAGATGGCCGCTGGGGAGGCACCGGTAGGTCAGAAGATTCGGGGGGGAGGCCTGGTGGTTCCAGGTTCGGTCAAACGGGATCCTGACAGCCTGAAAGTAAGCTTTAAAATCAGTGATGGCCAGAGTGAAGTCAAAGTAGAATACACAGGTATTCTGCCAGACCTGTTTGTTGAGGGGTCCGGTGTTGTGGCACTCGGGCAGCTTCGAAAGGATGGTGTGTTTGAAGCTTCGGAAGTGCTGGCCAAGCATGATGAAAACTACATGCCCCCGGAAGTTCAGAAAGCCATTGATCAAGCACATCCGGGAATGTCCAAAGAGAAAGAGGCTTCCCAGGATAAGCGGCAATGTCCGGATAAGCCCAAAGACAGGGCTTGTCCTCAGCAGGAAAAAAGTCCCGGGAAAGATCCTAAGTCAGAGGAGAAACCATAATGGTTGCTGAAGCTGGGCTGCTGGCGCTGGTGCTGGGCCTTTGCCTGAGTCTTCTGCTGAGTGTATTGCCGCTGGCGGGAAGCTATAACGGCAATCTTCGCTGGATGAATCAGGCCCGTTCTCTGTCCTATGGGTTGTTTGCCCTGGTCAGCTTTGCCTTTATCTGTCTTGTCTGGTCCTTTGTCACCGATGACTTTTCGGTGGATTATGTGGCACGACATTCAAACAGTTTGTTGCCCATGGAGTATAAAGTCAGTGCTACCTGGGGAGGGCATGAAGGCTCACTGCTGCTCTGGGTGCTGATTCTCACAGGCTGGATGGCCATGGTGGCGCTGAAGAGCCACCGGCTGCCTCCGGAGTTGTCAGCCCGGGTATTGTCGGTGATGGGAATGATCAGTGTCGGCTTTTTGCTGTTCACGCTGATGACTTCAAACCCCTTTACCCGGATATTGCCTTTTCCCCCTGAGGATGGAGCAGATCTTAACCCGTTACTTCAGGACTTCGGTTTGATCGTGCACCCGCCCATGCTCTATATGGGCTATGTGGGATTTGCCGTGGCCTTTGCTTTTGCCATTGCCGCTCTTTTGGGGGGGCAGCTGGACAGTGCCTGGGCCCGATGGGCTCGCCCCTGGACGACAGTGGCCTGGGTCTTTCTGACGTTGGGTATTGCCCTTGGCAGTTGGTGGGCTTACTACGAACTGGGCTGGGGAGGCTGGTGGTTCTGGGATCCAGTGGAGAATGCCTCGTTGATGCCCTGGCTGGTAGGCACGGCACTGATTCATTCACTGGCGGCAACCGAAAAGAGGGGGCTGTTCAAGAGCTGGACACTGCTGCTGGCTATTTTTACTTTCTCTCTCAGCCTGTTGGGGACTTTCCTGGTTCGCTCAGGCGTATTGACGTCCGTTCATGCGTTTGCCAATGACCCGGAGCGGGGCGTCTTTATCCTTATTTACCTGATGGTGGTTGTGGGCGCTTCGCTGACCCTATTTGCCCTCAAAGCCCCTGAGGTTCGTAGCACCATTCGTTTTTCCATCGTCTCCCGGGAGACGCTCTTGCTGGTCAACAATATTCTGTTGACGGCCAGTGCCGCCACAGTGCTGTTGGGAACCCTGTTCCCGCTGTTACTGGAGTCCCTGGATATGGGCATGATCTCCGTAGGTCCTCCTTACTTCAACGCCCTGTTTGTGCCCATGGCGATGTTGCTGGCCTTTGCTCTCGGGTTTGGTGTTTTGCTCAACTGGAAAACCGGTTCGGTGCGCTGGGCCGTTCAGCAGACGCGCTGGATTTTTCTGGTTAGCCTGTTAGCGGGCCTGGCTTTCAGCCTGTTCTACAGTGATAACTTCCTGGTCAGTGAGTTGCTGGCCATGTCCCTGGTGGCCTGGATCCTGCTCACCATGGCCAGGGACATAATGAACAAAACTCGCAACACCGGTTTGCTCTCTGGTCTTGGGCGACTGAAGCCCGCTTATTACGGCATGCATCTGGCGCATCTGGGGCTGGCGGTTTCCATTATCGGGATTGCCATCACCAGTGGTTACAGCAGCCAGCGTGACCTGCGGATGGCGCCAGGCGACCGGGTCACCGTGGGTGACTATGAGTTTCGCTTTGACGGTGTGCGCTTTGAGCAGGGGCCGAACTACGCTTCTGACTACGGTTCAATGACGGTGTACCGTGATGGTCGACAAGTGGCCGTATTGCACCCGGAAAAAAGGGTGTATAAGGCTCAGGGGATGCCCATGACCGAAGCAGCCATTGATCCTGGTGTCACACGGGATCTCTATGTGGCTCTGGGCGAACGTCTGGATGATGAGGGCAGCTGGGCATTAAGGATCCACATCAAGCCCTTTGTGCGCTGGATCTGGCTGGGTTCCATTTTCATGGGGCTGGGAGGGCTGCTGGCGATCTCTGACCGGCGTTACCGGTTAAAGATCCGCCGCAAGCTTGGATCTTCAGCTGCAGACGCTTCTGATCGCTCTGATCTTGATGGTGATGTTAAGGGAGTGGTCAGCCCATGAGTGAATCAATGAGCCCTCAGCCGGTGAAGAGCCCGCAGCCGGAAGCGGTGAAAAGCCTTCAGCCAAAGAAGAGTCGGTGGAAACTGTTTTTGCCGCTGGTCATTTTTCTTGGCCTGTGTCTGATGTTTTATATCGCCCTGTTCCGGGATCGGGGTGAGCTGCCTTCGGCTCTGCTGGATAATCCATTTCCGTCGTTTAATTTGCCAACGGTCAAGAATCCGGATCGGTTTATCAGTCGTAAAGACTTGATCGGTGAGGTCGCGCTGGTCAATGTCTGGGCCACCTGGTGCCCAGCCTGCAGGGTTGAACATCCCTACCTGGTGGAGCTGTCAAATCGGGGGGTGCCCATTTACGGGGTGAACTCCAAGGATGATCAGGCTGAAGCGCAGCAGTGGCTCAGGAAACTTCAGGACCCTTATCGGTTCAGCATTAATGATCAGAAGGGAACCCTGGGGATAGACCTCGGGGTATACGGGGCTCCGGAAACCTACCTCATTGATGAGCAGGGGGTTATCCGCTACCGGCATGTGGGGATTGTGAATGCCAGTGTCTGGAAGAATGACCTCAGGCCCAGATATGAAGCCCTGAAACGCGCTGCCGAAAAGACGAGAGCCAGTGCTGGAGAGGGCGGGCAATGATGCAGATATCAAAGTTAGTGCGGCTGGTGCCAGCACTCTTTTTCAGTTTATTGATGACCAATGCCCTGGCGGCGATTGATTCCTATGAATTTGATTCGCCGGAACAGGAACAGCGTTTTTATGAGCTGACCAATGAACTGCGCTGCCCCAAGTGTCAGAACCAGTCCATAGCGGATTCCAATGCACCTATCGCCCATGACCTGCGCCGTGAAGTGCACCGGTTGCTGGTTGAAGGGGTAGAAGACGAGGGGGTGATTGATTTCATGTTGTCCCGCTATGGGGAGTTTGTTCTTTATACTCCCCGGTTTGAGGCCAAGACTCTGGTGCTCTGGCTGGGGCCGCTGTTTTTGTTGCTGATCGGCCTGGTGGTGCTGGTGGTGGTTGTGCGCAATCACAGAATGGCCTCTGGTGTGGAGCATGACAACGTCACTGAGGAGCAGCGGCAGGCGCTTGAACAGGCCTTGAAGGGCAAGGCTGCTGATGAGGGTTCGCCGGGTGTTGAATCGCAGGGTAAGACGCAATGATTGAATTCTGGATAATAGCGCTATTGCTGGTTGCCTTTGCGGTGATGGTGGCTATCTGGCCTTTGGTAAAAGGCAAGGTCGATGCGCCCGGAGAAGGCATTTCTGATGAGGGTGCCAATGTTGCTCATTTTCGTGACCAGCAGTCTGAGTTGGAACGTCAGGTTGAGCTGGGTTCACTGAGCAGTGACGAAGGGGAGCGCCTGAGTCAGGAGCTTGAGAAAAAGCTGGTGGAAGAGCTGGGGCAGTCGTCGGCTCAGCCTGGGCGCTACTCCAGAACCCGAAGTGCCGCTCTTGCTCTGGTGGTGGCGCTGGTGATTCCGGTGATGGCTGTTCCCCTTTACTTCAAGCTGGGTGCCCAGACCGAGATGGAAGTGGTGGATGCCATGATGCGCAGTGACCTTCAGCCCGGGGAAGTTCAATCCCTGCTGGAGCGCTGGGTAGCTCGGCGGCCGGACAATAACCAGGCCCTGTTTATGCTGGGTGGTCACTATATGCGTACCGGACAGATGGATAAAGCCGTGGCCACTTATCGGGATCTGGTCAAAATCAGTAATGGCCATCCCCAGGTGGTGGCGGAACTGGCTCAGGTGCTTTTTCTGAAAGAACAGAATCAGGTGACCGGGGAAGTTCGCAGGCTTTATCAGAACGCCCTGGATCAGGACCCTCAGAACACCACTGCACTAGGGCTCAAGGGTATTGATGCCTTTGCTCAGGAAGATTATTCCGGTGCTATTACGGCCTGGCAGCAGGCGCTGAATCATGAGGCCGATCCATCCGCAAGGCAGTCTCTCAGCACAGGAATCACCAAGGCTCGGAACCTTCTTGGGCAGCCGGTGGCTCAGATTCGGGTCATGGTGGACCTGGCCCCTGAGTTGGCAAAACTGCCCAGGGATGCCCGGGTGATCGTTTTTGCCAGACCGGCTGGTAATGGCGTGCAGCCACCGGTGGCTGCGGTTCCATTGAAGGTGGGGGACCTGCCCCGGGAGGTGGTTCTTGATGACTCCAGTGCCATGATGATGGGAGGGGAGCCCTTGTCCTCCATTGAAACGCTGGATATTACAGCCCGTATCAGTCTTTCCGGCGATGTGATGTCGGCGGATTATCAGGTTAAGGCACCGGGTATCAAGACCACCGGCAATGAGGTGGTCAGGCTGGTGTTCACTCCCGCTGGCTGAACCAATCCAGCCGTCTTTTGTCTTAATCATTAACCTTCTTCCAGAAAGTCGTTTTTTTCATTACGGAAAAGACGACTTTTCTGTGTGCTGTGTTAATGTGTAAGATCTAGTCAGGAAGCTTTGGCTTGTTGTGTAAGGGGATTGCTTTGCATAAAGCCATTTTCTGTCAATGGATCGATTCGCTGTGACAAGGAACCGGAGCCCCGGGTAAGACCCTCATGTTTATGAGCGGTTTGCCGGTGCGGTTGCTGATATGGCAGCTTTAATATCAGGACAGTACCCGAACCGGCCGCAGGCTGGCAGGTGGCCCCGAAAGTGAAGAGCTAAAGGAAACGATGCGCCTAAAATCCATCAAACTGGCCGGATTCAAATCGTTCGTGGACCCGACAACGGTTCACTTTCCCTCCAACATGTGCGGTGTGGTCGGACCCAACGGGTGTGGCAAGTCCAACATCATTGATGCGGTTCGCTGGGTCATGGGGGAGTCCTCTGCAAAACATTTGCGCGGGGAGTCCATGACCGATGTTATTTTCAAGGGCTCTAACAGCCGCAAGCCTGCCAACCAGGCCTCCGTTGAGCTGATCTTTGATAATAATGAAGGCCGGGTCACCGGCGAGTACGCCGCCTACAGTGAGATTTCGGTCAAAAGAACCGTTAACTCCGATGCCAAAAACACCTACTTTCTGAACGGCAGCAAATGCCGTCGCCGGGATATTATGGACATCTTTCTGGGCACCGGTCTTGGCCCCAGAAGTTACGCCATTATCAGTCAGGGCATTATTTCCAACCTGATTGAATCCAAGCCGGAAGAGTTGCGGGTGTTCATCGAAGAAGCAGCGGGGATTTCCAAATATAAGGAGCGTCGCCGGGAGACCGAGAACCGGATCCGACGGACCAATGAAAACCTTGAGCGACTGACGGACCTGAGGGAAGAGCTGGGCCGTCAGCTCGGCCATTTGCATCGTCAGGCCCAGGCCGCGGAAAAGTATAAAGAATATAAAGCGGAAGAACGCTTGAAAAAGGCCCAGCTGCAGGCCCTGAAATGGCAGGCTATTGATACCGGGGCCCAGTCCCAGGAACAGGCCATTAACGAATTTGAGGTTCAGCTGGAGGCGGCCGTCAGCCAGCAGCGCTCTGCGGATGCGGCCATGGAAGATGATCGGGTCAAGCAGATGGAATTGAGCGATCACTTCCATGAAACCCAGTCCCGTTACTACAACACCGGCAATGAAGTGACCCGGATAGAGCAGACCCTGCAGCACCGGGAAGAGCGTGCAAAAGAACTGAACAATGACCTGGCCCAGGTGGAGCAGGGCTGGCAGGAGGCACGGGAGCAGCTGGCCGAAGATCAGGAGCAGCTGGAAGCCTTCCAGGAAGAATTGATTGAGCTGGAGCCGGAACTGGCCATGCTTCAGGAGCAGGAAGAAGGCTCCGGTGAAAGCCTGGCCCGGGCCGAGGAGGCCATGCAGCGCTGGCAACAGGAGTGGGATCATTTCAACCAGCGATCCCATGAGCCCAAGCGGACGGCCGAAGTGGAGCAGTCCAGAATCACCCACGCTGAACAGGTTATGGAGCGCTTGCTTGCCCGGGAGGGCCGGCTTAAAGAAGAGTCTGCAGCCCTGGGAGGAGGGGAAGACCAGGAAGAGATGGAGCTCTTGTCAGAAAAACTGACGGAGCTGGAGCTCACGGCAGAAACCGTTGAACTGCGGACGGAAGAGTGTCTGGAAGCGCTTGATTTGGAACGTGAAAGCGTTCAGACCCTGACCGGAGAGCTGGAAAAGAATCGCGACGATCTGAGCATGGTGCGTGGGCGACATGCATCCCTGGAAGCCCTGCACCAGGCGTCTATTAACCAGGACTCGGGAACGCTGGACTGGATTGAGCAGCAACAGCTCAATGGCCAGCCAAGGTTGATGGAGAAGCTGCAGGTGGAGTCCGGCTGGGAACGGTCTGTTGAGACGGTTCTGGGAGACTGCCTGCAGGCGGTCTGCGTGGACAGCCTGGACCCAGTGGCAGGAGCGCTTGACAACCTTGAGCAGGGAGCGCTGGTATTGCTGGAGGCCGGGGTTACTGTTGAACAACAGAATCCACGGGCTGGTCTTGCCCCCTTGTCCCATAAGGTTCAGTCGGGTCAGGAGGCCATTCCTCTGCTGGCCGGTATCTTTGCTGCGGATTCTCTGGAGCAGGCGCTGTCAGCCCGGTCGGGACTTCGGGCCGGGGAGTCTATTGTCACCCGGGAGGGTATCTGGCTCTCGGCAGGATGGCTGAGAGTCAGCCGTGCGGTGGATAGCCATGCTGGGGTGCTGGAACGCCAGAAAGAGATGGAGTCCCTGGCGGAAAAACTGGTGGCTCTTGAACAGGCCAGTGAGCGCCTGAAAGAGGAACTGGCCGGTGCCAGGCATCGTCTGGAGCAGCGTGAGTCCGAACGGGAGCAGCTGCAGAAACAACTCTCTGGAATTAACCGCAGCCAGGGCGAAGTCCGGGCCGACCTGGGGGCTCGAAAGGTCAGGCTGGAACAGTTTTCTGAACGACGCCGCCGCCTTGAGCAGGAGTTGCAGGAAGTCCGGGAGCAGTATCAGCTGGAGCAGGAAGTGGTGGGTGAATCCCGGATGCGACTTCAGGAAGCTCTGGACCATATGGAACAGGATATTGGTCTGCGGGAGACTCTGCAGGAGCAGCGGGAACAACATCAGAGCCAGCTGGAAGAGGTTCGCCACAAAGCCCGGTTTGATAAGGAAAGAGCCCATCAACTGGCCCTTCGCCAGCAATCCATTAATACCCAGGTCAGCTCCATTAAGGCGGCCATTGAGCGTCTCAGCCAGCAGAACACCAAGCTCCGTGAGCGCCGTGAATTTCTGCGAGAGTCCCTGTCGGAATCCAGCTCCCCTGAAGGGGATTTGCAGGAACAGCTGGAAGAAATGCTGGGTCGCAGGCTCGAAGAAGAGGAAGCCATGCAGCAGGCCCGGATGGCGCTTGAGGAAGTGGAGCAGCGCATACGGGAAGGGGAAAAGATCCGTCACAGTGCTGAGCAGCAGGCCCAGAAAGTCCGTGGCCAGCTGGAAAAACTGAAAATGGACTGGCAGGGGATGCAGGTCCGTCGTACAACGCTGGCAGAGCAGTTGCGGGATGATCAGTTTGACCTGAACACCGTGCTGGAAAACTTGCCGGAAGACGCTTCGGAACAACTGTGGGAGCAGGATCTGGAAAAAATAGCGGCCCGGATTGAACGACTCGGGGCCATTAACCTTGCGGCCATCGAGGAGTATGAAACCCAGTCGGAACGCAAACAGTATCTGGATGCCCAGAATGAGGATCTGGAATCGGCCCTGGAAACGCTGGAAAATGCGATTCGCAAGATAGACCGGGAGACCCGCCAGCGTTTCAAAGTGACCTTTGATAAGGTCAATTCCGGTCTGCAGGAACTCTTTCCAAGGGTGTTCGGCGGAGGACGTGCCTATCTGGAGTTGACTGGTGAAGATCTGCTGGACACCGGTGTCGCCATTATGGCCCAGCCTCCTGGCAAGAAAAACAGCACGATCCACCTGCTTTCAGGGGGAGAAAAAGCGCTGACCGCCATTGCCCTGGTATTTGCCATTTTCCAGCTGAACCCTTCCCCCTTCTGTATGCTGGATGAGGTGGATGCCCCTCTGGATGATGCCAATGTGGGGCGTTATGCCAAAATGGTGTCTGAAATGAGTGAGAAAGTTCAGTTTGTCTACATCACCCATAACAAGATTGCCATGCAGGCGGCCAGTCAGCTGATTGGTGTGACCATGCATGAGCCCGGTGTTTCCCGTCCGGTGTCGGTGGATATTGAGCAGGCAGCGGCCATGGCCGAGTTGTGATCCAGGCAGATGTGTCAGTTATTGTTGTTGCAAAAGTCCATGGCTGCCAGTATGAAAAGGCGCCAGGCTTTGGTATTGCCAGAGCTCTGGGGTATTCTATGGTTCGTTTAAAAAATTCCGGATTGGCTATGAAGGGATTGCTATTAAAAGGAATAGTGCCCTGATAGCCAGTCAATATTGGCCGTAAGGCAGCCGCTCTTTTGAAGAGCATGAAAACACTGCACTTTCAAGACTTTCAAGGTAAACTACTGGCTCATTACAGCGGGTATTCACTGCTATTGATAACTGATTACGCAGATGATGAAAGCAGGGCATCGGGTCACAGGCAGAAAGCTTCGGCCGGGTGTCGTTTAAGAGTTTACGGGACAGCATGGAAATGAGTTTGACACAATGGCTGATCGTCGGCGGAATACTGCTCATTGTTGGCATTATAGCGGATGGCTTCAGAAGAATGCGGGTGGCCAGGAAGCGGTCAACTGAGCTGAGCTTTGGGCTGGAAGAAGTCCGGGGTTATGATGATGAGTTTTCCAGTGAATTGCCCAATGGTGGTGCCCGTTCGACCCGAATGGGTGAGGCCGGCCATAAAAGAACTCACAAAGATGCTCCCCGGGAAAGGGTTGAACCGGGTTTCTCATCAAGCCCGTTTGATGACTCCATGGACCAGGAGGGACTGTATAGCGGACACCATTATCCCGATGGTGAAGAGGCTTATCATGAGCCTCCGACCCTTGAAACCGAGGTTGTACCTCAGGGACCGGCGGTTGTTGAACCTGAGGCAGAGCCCCTTGAGGTTCGTGACCAGGGAGCGCTGGATCTGGATGAGCCGGTGCCGGTTCTGATGAATCTGGAAGAGCCCTTAGCCGATAGAGAGCCTTCAGCGGAAAGAGAACCGCCTGTCGTTAAAGAACCGGTTTTTGATCCAGAGCCTGTTTCTGCAGTCAATGAACCCTCTCTTCCAGAGGAAACCAGGCATACCGGGGCACCCTCCTTTAAGGCTGAGAGCCTGCAGGAATCCATTAACGACTCCGGTTTTTCGAACATTTACCCAGAGGCTGCTATTCGGCCGGGAAAAAGTGCTCCTTCAAGACAGAGGGCTGCAGCGCGTGGTCAGGCTCGTAATAAAGAGCATCATGAGTCGGCTGGGCATGCTGCTCATAGAGCAGCGAGGACTGAGGGTGCGGTCAACCGGGAAAAGACTCGTGCTCCCAGAGCCGAAAAGCTGAGTGAGCGGCCACCAGCAGCTGAGGTGATTGTGATCAACGTTCTGGCCCGTGGTGGCGGCTCCTTTGATGGGGCGCAGCTGATGCAGTCACTGCTGGCTTCAGGTATGCGTTATGGTGATATGTCCATCTTCCATCGTTATGCCAATGCCGATGGTACGGGCAGTATCCTGTTCAGTATGGCCAACGGGGTGAAACCGGGGACCTTTGATCTTGACAGCCTTGAGACCACTGAGACCCCCGCATTGAGTTTCTTCCTGGGTCTGCCTGGACCGGAAAAGCCAGTGCAGGCGTTTACCATGATGGAAGAAACGGCCAGGAGGCTGGCACTGGATCTGGGTGGCGAGCTGAAAGACGAGCATTTCAGTGTGATGACCCAGCAGACCCTTGAGCACTGTCGTCAACGTATTCGTGAATATGAACGGAAGCAGCTGGCCAACAAGCCTCTGGTTTGACCGTGCTTTTTTATGCATAGACTTTTATGGGCTATCGACATTTTCGTTGTTACAGACATTTGATGCAAATGGGCTCCCTTCAGGGAGCCTATTTTTAAACAGTGGCGTAACCCTTTTTCCAGACCCGTTTTTTTCAAGGTTTTCACACAGTCTGCGGGTTACTCTCCAGGCTGAAAATCCAAAGTGAACTATGACCGTATCCTCTTCAGATATTCCCTCCATTGAACAGGCGCAGCAGGAGATCCTGCAATTACGCGAGCAGCTTGAATACCATAATCATCGCTATTATGTGATGGATGACCCGGAAGTGCCGGACGGTGAATATGATCGTCTGTTCCACCGGCTGAAGGAGCTTGAAACCGCCTATCCAGACCAGGTGATGTCATCTTCTCCTACCCAGCGGGTGGGTGCCAGCCCCCTGAAGGCGTTTGGCCAGGTACGTCATGAAATGCCTATGCTGTCACTGGATAACGCTTTTGATCCTGAAGATCAGTCCGAGTTTAACCGGCGGGTGACCGAAAGGCTTGGAATTGCTGGAGAGGTTGAGTATGCCTGCGAGCCCAAGCTGGACGGCATTGCGGTCAGCCTGCTTTATGAGGAGGGGCTGCTGGTTCGTGGCGCCACCCGGGGGGACGGTACAACGGGTGAAGACATTACCCAGAATATCAGAACCATTGCTTCTATCCCCCTTAAATTACGGGGAGAGGGCTGGCCCCGGCGATTGGAAGTCCGTGGTGAAATTTATATGCCCAAGGCGGGTTTTGAGCAGCTGAATAAGCGGGCCAGGGCAAGAGAGGAGAAGCCTTTCGTTAACCCCAGGAATGCGGCAGCGGGCAGTCTCCGTCAGCTTGATCCCCGGATTACCAATAAACGTCCATTGACCATGTACTGCTACAGTGCAGGTGTGGTTGAGGGAGGGAGCCTTCCGGAAAAACACAGCGAGATTCTTGAGCGGTTCGCCCGGTGGGGGTTGCGGATTAATCCTGAACTGAGAGTGGTTGCCGGGGTTGCAGGTTGTGAAGATTATTATCAGACAATGTCTGACAGAAGGGAGTCCCTGCCCTATGAAATTGATGGCATTGTCTACAAAGTGAATCGGATTGCTGATCAGCAGTCCCTGGGTTTTGTCGCCAGAGCTCCCCGCTGGGCCATTGCCCGGAAATTTCCCGCCCAGGAAGCGGTGACGGTGCTGAAGGATGTGGAATTTCAGGTGGGGCGCACCGGCGCCATTACCCCGGTTGCCCGCCTTGAGCCGGTTTTTGTGGGTGGTGTTACGGTCAGTAACGCCACCCTGCATAATATGGATGAAATCCAGCGTCTGGATATCCGGGTGGGTGACAGTGTGGTGATTCTCCGGGCTGGCGATGTTATTCCCAAAGTAGATCGCGTTATTCACTCCCGCAGGCAGGAAGGTGCAGCTGAAATCACTCCTCCTGACTGTTGCCCTGTATGTCAGTCTGAAGTGGAGAGAGATGAGGGCGAGGCTGCCCTGCGTTGCACCGGTGGATTGTTTTGTTCCGCCCAGCGCAAGCAGGCCATCAAGCATTTTGCCTCCCGCAAGGCGATGGATATTGATGGCCTTGGGGATAAGCTGGTGGATCAGCTGGTGGACCGCCATCTGATCAAAACGGCAGTGGATCTGTTTTCCCTCTCTCCCTACCGGCTGGCAGGGCTTGACCGGATGGGGCC
This sequence comes from Endozoicomonas sp. Z74, assembly GCF_057680865.1. NCBI lineage: Bacteria > Pseudomonadati > Pseudomonadota > Gammaproteobacteria > Oceanospirillales > Endozoicomonadaceae > Endozoicomonas > Endozoicomonas sp. Z74. The sequence goes on along the minus strand of NZ_JBLYZI010000009.1, from coordinate 9,832 downwards.
AAAGTCCGCGGATAATCTGATTCGTGCCCTTGACCTCTGCCGGGAGACAACCTTGCCCCGCTTTATTTATGCCCTAGGGATTCGTGAGGTGGGAGAAGCAACGGCCCAGAGTCTCGCCAGTCATTACCCGGATCTGGAGCAGCTGATGTCGGCCAATGTTGATGATCTTCAGCAGGTGGATGATGTGGGGCCGGTGGTGGCGGCTCATATTGAGGCGTTTTTCCGTCAGGAGCATAACCGGGAGGTGATTGAGGGTTTGCTGGCCAAAGGCATTCACTGGCCATCAGCGTCTACCGCGGAAGATGCTGACGAGCAGCCCCTGGCTGGAGAAACCTGGGTTCTGACCGGAACGCTGCACACCATGACCCGGGATGAGGGTAAGGCATTTCTGCAGAAACAGGGTGCCAAAGTCACCGGTTCTGTTTCCGCCAAAACCTCAGCGCTGTTGGCAGGGGAAAAGGCCGGTTCCAAGCTGGCCAAGGCGGAAAAACTGGGGGTTCGTGTGGTGACCGAAGATGAATTTGCCCGGATGATGGAAGAGTGGGGTGAGTGACTGCTTTTTTCGGGCTTTTTCAGGGCTCTTTTTGGTAAAGAGGGGGAGGTGTTGCAGTGGAATCATTAAAACGGTGTTCAGTGGGACGGTTGGCTGTCTTGCTGGTGTTATCGATGATCCTGGCAGGGTGTGCCAGCACCCGTCCCCCGTCGCAACCCCATAATCTTTGCAGTGTCTTCAAGGAAAAAGGCAGCTGGTATAAGGACGCCAAAAAGGCCAATAAACGATGGGGAACGCCCATTCAGGTGATGATGGCCATTATGTATCAGGAATCCACCTACCGGCACGATGCCCAGCCACCCCGTCCCTGGTTTCTGTTTATTCCTCTGCCCAGAAATTCATCCGCCTATGGCTACGCCCAGGCTCAGGATGCTACCTGGGATCAGTATGTAAAAGAGGCGGGCGGGTTTTTCTCCAGCCGGACCGATTTTGGGGACGCCATTGATTTTATTGGCTGGTATACCCACAAATCCCGAAAGCTCAACGGTACTTCTCTCTGGGCTGCGGATCAGCTTTACCTGAACTATCACGAAGGTTGGTATGGCTATCGCCGGGGAACCCACAAGAAAAAGAAATGGCTGTTGAAAACCGCCAGTACGGTGAAACGTCGTGCCAGTGATTATGGGGAGCAGTTGCGGCGATGCCGACTCTGAGCCACTGATCACAGTCTGAAAAAACGGGAAGTCCCGCCGATAAAGTTGACAGTTAACCACTGAACAAGAGTGTGTACTGTGCTTCAGAATCTTTATCTAAGCCGCTATTGCCAATGGCTGGGCTTCCTGACTCTTTGCATTTCCGGATTTACCTGGTGGCTGGATTTGTCCGGAATTGTGCCTGCCTGCATTTTCTGCAGAACTGAACGGACCGCCATGGGCTTGATTGGCATAATGATGATACTGCCACATTGCCGCTACCTGACGGTGCTGCTCACCTGTTGTTTTGCGGCGGTTGGGTTGCACACCGTATCGGCACATCTTTTCCTGCAGCTGAAGCAAATGACCTTTACCTGGCTGTATACCGGACTGGCAACCTCAGCCCTGCTGATCATCTCAGCACAATTGATCGTGATTGTTGAGCGGGCGTGGATCAGGAGCCGAAAGTTGGGTGGAGATCAGGAAACCTGTCGCGTTTGACAATGCACAGTGCTATTGAATCACCCAGCGTTTCCCCTCACCCCAGCTCTCTCCCTCTGGGGCAGGGGGTGGCGATTTCGAGTCAGTACATCAATCCTTAATACCTTTTCCGGTCACTGGTCAGTTGGGTGGGGATAGTCTAACTGGGCTACATACCAGATTCCCACCAGTGTGGGAACTTGATCTCTTGGTTGAAGCCCGTTCATGAACTGGGAAATATCTTCGGAAAGAGAAGTGAAATCAGGGGGAGTATTTTGATGGCTGGGGACAGTAAAACAAAGAGTTGGGAAGGGGGCTTTGTTATCGGCCACAAACACTATGTTGAGGTCGGTCCCGTTGCTGGAGGCAATGAAGAACTGATATTTCACATCTCCCTGGAAAAAGATCAGATACATTTGATGATTGATAAAGGCGCTGGACAGAATCTGGCTTATGGCATCACTCTGATCGCCAATACAGGAGGCGATCAATTCGTTATTGGCATGCAGGCTTAGTTGGCAAGCTTGAGCAAATACGGCGACAGTATTTATGAAACGGTCAGTGTCCTTAGTTTGTGTGCAGATTTTTAGGACATTGGGCATTTGGTCCGTTCCGGGGTCTTTGCATTTAGCCAGGAACTGAATCAGTTGTCTTGTCGTATTTGATGGGGTATTGAGCCCCAGAGAATAATAACTGAACAGGCTGGGTTGTGCATTTAACCTGAGCAGGTGGTTGAAAAATGTGCCGACGCGGCCTGAATGCCAACTAAATAGCCATGCTATACCGAATTGAAGGCAAGATCTTGTCCAGTTTAGGGCGTTCCAGATGCTAAGAGTGCGACTGTTTTCAACGGCTTGATGAAACAAAAAGCTGCTGAGTTGAGAATTGATCTGTGGGTTGTTGACCACGTTGCTGAGGTTTTCATACTCTGAAAAATGAATATTTCCAGAGTCGTTCATGCGGCCTGTTGACCGGGCAAATTCTTCTATAAGTGCTACTGACTCCTCCTGGGTATACCCGTTGGTAACGGGATGATTGATGCGTGATAACGCATGGTATAAATCGGTGGTTGAAACGGTAACGGGATAGCAGATGACGGAAGTTTCCGGGAGGGTTTCCGGTGAAAAATCAAAGATCCAGTGATAACCGTGAAGACTTGATTTGAGGTGGGTGGAAGCATCATAACGGCCCTTTTCCTGTGGTAAGGATTTTTCAGGACTGGCTTTATAGGCGGTCAGAGGTTTCTCACCACAATTCAGCAGGGGCATCAACGGCAAGTAGAGAGGCTGTTTATCATCGCTATCCAGAAGGTCGGTTGGGGTGGATGCTTTCTGTTTTATCGGCTCAGGTATCAAAACAAAGGCCAGGAAAAACAGCGCGTCCTGGGCCACAGCATAGGAACCGTCTGTGGTTTCCCATGACAATGCTGAGCAGGTCAGGGTGATGGAGAGAAAGAGAGTAATGCAATGAACTTTCATTTTGGATTCCTGGTCCAGGCCCCGGTAACTATAGATTGCATCAATAGGGGGATTGGACCGCGGTGTTATCCAAAGGTTCTCTGCCTGGGGCTCAACCCTTTACAGAAGCTCGTTCAGCTGCCGGGTCAGGCTTGCATTATTCTTCGTTTACAGCACAGGTCGCCTTTTCTTTTGGAAGAATGTTGGGCGTCTGGCTCTCCTGGTCAAACACCAGCACCATCTCACCGGACTTCAGGGCTGCCATAACCCGATTCACACGGTCAGGCAGGCTCTGGTCAAAGCCATTATCGGTACCGTCCCGGCTGACAAATTCTTCAATCAGGTTGTTAAGGGTCTCTGGCTCTATCAGGGTATAGGGAATGATCATCGCTCTTGCCGCTGTTTTTCTGATGCTATGGGTTTGTGTTTCATTCAGAGTGACTTGATGGCGTCCGTGGGTTGGTTTTTATTTCCAGTGGCTCAAGTCCTGTCACCAGAAAATGCTCTCCAGTGGAATGCCAGACCACATTGATATCCCATAAGGCGGTTCCATGTCGTCTGTCTGTAGTGTCACGCAAGTAGGCTGGCCTGGGGTCCTGTCCCAGCACCTGGCGGATCAGCTCAATCAGCTTTCTACCGGTTTTGCCTTCATATCTCAGGCATTGCTCCAGGGCCTGTTCCGTGAATTGAACGTCCGCAATTTCCACCGGCAGGGGGGCAAACCCACCCTTTGCTTCGGGCAGGGCGTCGGCATAGGGCAGGTAAGGCTTGATATCAATCACCGGAGTCCCATCAAGCAGGTCTGCAGCCCCCAGTTTCAGGATCAGGCGACCGTTGCCAGACTCAATGCCTTTCAGTTCAACCACGGACATTCCAAGAGGGTTGGGGCGATGGGTTGAGCGGGTGGCAAACACCCCCATTCTCTGGCGTCCCCCCAGGCGGGGTGGTCGGATAGTGGCCCGCCAGCCTTCGTCCATGGTCTGGTGAAACACAAAGTGAATCCAGATATGGGAGAAACCCTCCAGCCCCCGGACCAGGTTTTCCTGATTGTAGGGAGGCATCAGCTCAAGGCTGGCTTCAGCGGCCGTAACGATACCCGGTTGGCGGGGGATTCCAAATTTCTGGCGATAGCAGGAGTGGATAATGCCCACCGGCTCGATCTGGAATGACTGGGGTGTATGGGATGCGGTGTCTTGTTTCACGATGGGCTGGCTGGTCTCAATGGCCTGATAAAATACAGGCCATTGAACCACAAAGGGCATGGAGCGCACAAAGAAAAGCGGCCCTCACCCAAACCCTCTCCCAGAGGGAGAGGGTTTTAAAAGCTGGCATCGCCAAACCCCCTCTCCCTTTGGGAGAGTGCGGGGGTGAGGGTTACCGGATGATTAACTATGCAGCTGTCGACAGTTTTTCTACTGCAGAGGCCATTCTTTTCACCGCTTCTTCCAGCAGGGAACGGCTGCAGCCGAAGTTCAGCCGCAGATAATCAGCATCCCCGAATTGTTTTCCCGGAGACAGTCCCACGCCTGCTTGTTCAAAGAATGCGTGGGGATCGTCCAGCCCAAGCTCACTGACATTAATCCAGGCCAGATACGTGGCCTGGAGAGGCTCCATGGACAGGCCGGGGATGTTGTTGATGGCCTTGAGCAGGTAGTCGTGGTTGCCGCGCAGGTAGTCCAACAGTGCCTGGCGCCAGGGTTCACCATGACGGTAGGCGGCCCTGGCAGCGGTATAGCCAATCAGCATGTTGTCCGGGTCTGGCACAATCCCTTTACGAACCCGGTTGAACCGGTGTCGAACGGTACCGTCAGGAATAATGGCAAAAGCGCAGCCAAAACCGGCCAGGTTAAAGGTCTTTGAGGGGGACATCAGGGTGATGGAATGATCCCGGGAAAAGTCGCTGATAGAAGCGTAGGGAATGTGCTCCGCCTCCCGGTCCAGAATCAGGTCACAATGGACTTCATCGGAACAGACTATCAAGTCATGTTTCTTGCAGAGCAGCTCCAGCTGCTCCAGCTCAGTCCGGGTTAACACCCGGCCGTTGGGGTTCTGGGGGTTACACAACATCAACAGGCGTGTGTCGGGAGTGATCTGCTTTTCAAGAGTGTCCAGGTCCAGTACCCACTCTCCATTTTCCAGGGTCCATTCAACACCGGTCAGTTCACGGCCACCCAGTTTTGGCGCCATCAGAAACGGGTAATACACGGGGATCGGGGAGATAACCGTTTCCCCCGGGCCTGCGTAAGCCCTGACGGAGATATTCAGGGCAGACACCAGGCCTGGCAGCCATACCAGCCATTCCGGTTCGATTTCCCATTGATAAAGGTTCCGGCAGCGCTCAACCACCAGCTGTTCCAGCTCCTGATCGGCCACTGTATAACCAAACACCCCATGATCGATGCGGTGATGAAGGGCTTCCAGTATCTCGGGGGCTGATTGAAAGTCCATGTCGGCCACCCACAGGGGGATGACGTCTTTATGGAATCGGTCCCACTTGAGGCTGGCGGTATCGGTTCGATCGACGATTTTATCGAAATCTACGTTGTCGAAATTGATGGTCACTGCGTTGTCCTGTCCGACGGCTGCTTATTCTGTCAATGGCTTCCAGCACTGATTGTCCACTTGATTGGCGGTGCTTTCAACGTCGGGGTGCTTGATTCACCCCACGGAACGGCAATATTTTGCCCCGGCCGTCAGTCTCTCTTGCGCTTCTCTGGAAAATCAGCGGTTTATGAACAATGCTCAGAAGGTTTTTCTATTTGAGTGGTTGATCGGTTAATGATGAAAGGATTTCCCCTGGCTATCTCTGCGGGTGCCCTCTGGGGGATGTTGCTGGTTGTGCCCCAGTGGCTGTCGGACTTTTCAGTAGCGGATATTACGTTTGCCCGCTATGCCGGTGTTGGCGGGGTGGCGTTGCTGCTATTGCTGTTGAGAAAGCATTCACTTCGTCGCCTGGACTGGCCGGTTGCCCGGCGCTTTCTGGGGATCGCCCTGTTTGGCAATCTTCTGTTTTATCTGGCCCTGGTGGCCTCGATGCCTTTTCTGGGTCCCGTTCCTGCCTGTTTGCTGACGGGAGTGTTGATGTTGCTGGTATTCCCTGCTCATACACCGGAAAAAACAGTGCTTCCCGCTTTTCTGGGGATCGGTTCGGTGGTTCTTGCGGTTTCGGCCAGTGCCGCACAGTTGCCCGAGGCCCATCAGAACGACCTTTTTCCGGGGATTCTGCTGTTATTGGTGGCCACCTTCAGCCGCGTGGTTTATAGCCGCCTTCAATCATCGCTGATGCTTGCGCAACCGGGGCTGGGGTATTCCGACTTCCTGCTGGTGACCGGACTGATGGTCATGCCGGTTTTGCTGCTGATGCTTCCCTTGCTGGTACTCCATAATGAAGTGTTTGGCCTGTTCCAGGGAAGCCACTCGAAAGATCGCTGGCAAACCTTCTGGTGGGTCGCCGGTGTTTCCGGTGTGCTCTTTACCTTGGCTCCCCGGTTAATATGGCGAATCGCCGCCCGGAATATCGGCTCCGCGGATTTATCGGTGCAGGCTTTCTGGGCAGTTGCTTTCGGACTTTTGTTCAATTATCTGCTGGCAGGTCGCCTGCCACAGGGGCAGGAAATACCGGCTCTGGTGTGCTTTGGACTGGCGGTTATCGTTTACTGGCGACATAAAGTCGCCGTGGAAACGTTACGGGCATGATCGTCAGCCCAATTTTTCCAGGATTTTGGGATAATTGTTCATAATGGCCTGGCGGTTGCCCCGGAAAACGATGTCGCTCTGTTTCTGTCCTAACTGATAATCGTACATGGGGTCGTAATAATTCGTGAGCAGTTCACGGATCAGTTCAGAATAACCATTGATGTCACCATTACTTTTCTGTTGGCCAATGGCACTTTGCAGAAGATCCGATAACCGCTGGTAGCGCTCGCCGCCCAGTCTGCGGCGGATACGGAAAAGGCTGCTGGTCAACCCTTCTTCAAACTGTTCAAAGCCTGCCTGATCACCAAAGGCCGCGGTAAAATCGGCGAGATTATCGGTGACGTACTCCTGAAGGCCGATGTTCACCCGCTCTTCCATGGACTCTTCCAGTAATACCAGGGGGGATCTTTGCATTTTGTCCCGAAGGCTCTGGGGCAGACTGCAGCGGCCGATCAGTTTGCTTTCATCTTCCAACAGTACCGGAACCCCGGGTTTGAGGTGACGGTGTTTCAGCAGGGCAATGGCCAGCCGGTTCTCAAAGTCGATCTGGCTGGGTTGCCCGCCATAGCGTCGGCCAAAGCTGGAACCCCGGTGATTGGCCAGGCCCTCCAGATCAATGCTGTCACTGATCCGGTGAATCAGCCGGGTTTTTCCGGTACCGGTTTTGCCACTGAGGATCACCAGTGAGCAGGCCTCTATGGACTTTTCCAGTTCATCAATCAGGAAACGGCGCAGGGCTTTGTAGCCCCCCTTCACCAGAGGGTAAGGGAAGCCGGATTCCGTCAGCCATTCCTGGGTGATATGGGAGCGCTGCCCGCCGCGAAAACAGAAGAGATAGCCCTCAGGGTGCTGTTTGATAAAATCCTGCCACCCTGCCAGTCGCTGCTTTCTGACCTCCCGGGTGGCCAGCTGGTAACCCAGTTCAACGGCGGCATCGTGCCCCCGTTTTTTATAGCAGGTACCGATCATCTCCCGCTGCTGGTTGTCCAGAATGGGCAGGTTGACCGCCTGATCGAAGCTGCCTTTGGTGTATTCGATGGGCGCGCGAACATCCATTAAAGGAGTGTCGTTCAGGAAAATCGATAGAAAGTCTTCTGTGTTCGCTCGTTTCATCGTTGGGTCAAAGGTCATCAGGATCTGCAGTGGCTGGGCAAACGGTTAGTAAGAAGGGGCATAGTTTGGTGCTGATCCGGTGAGGATGCAAGCCCGGTTTACACTGTTACTGAACTGACAATGGCGTATTTGGTATGAGGTAGATGGTCGTCTGTGATTCAAGTTTTTTTGTTGATTATGAACTGCCTGATTCTTTTTCCAGCAAATAAGGAAAGTTCTTTTTTTGATGCATAGGTTGGTCTCTGGCGTTTGCTTTATTTTGTTCTAGAATTCACGATTCTAAATAGATTAAAGGAAAATGGAAGTGAAAAAAATACATTCTGTTGTTTCTACGTTTGCTGTGCTCTTTTTATGTTGTTCAGCTGAGTTATACGCTTCGCCAAGTGAAAATGAAGGTGGTGATGAAGATAAAAGAAAACTGTTAACTATGCTTGAACTTCAAGAAGTTGATCAGAGGCGTGGTGAAGATCAGAATGATGTTCTGCAATTGCTTTCTCCTCTCCTTCTAAGGACTGATGATGAAGAATCAATGGTTGGGCTTTATGAGCGACTTGTTATTGCAGTAGAGGGTGATACAGATCATGAAGAAGTAGGTGAAAATAGATATTCAAATGAAATGACTCAGTTACGAGGTATTCGTAATTTTATGAGGTATGATTTGATGGGGTCAAGGAGTGCTCAAGACGCAGTCTACAGAATAGTGGATTTAATTCAAGGTGCTGATAGAGTAACCCAAAGAGGCAGGTTACCTATATTACGACATCGGTTCCCTCAAGAAACAGATGGTGACGATGAGGAAGAATATAGTAATAATGGAATAGCTAGAGATCAAAGAAGAGGTCTGTTTGAAAACGACCTGGTTTATTCATGTCTAAGTGATGTTGTTTTTTACCCCTGTAATTCTGATCGTCAACTTCTGGTAGCTTGCTCACTTGTTTCACTCGCTGCCATTCAAAGGCAACCAGTTTATCTTGTTACTAGGATTTATGATGCTGGTTCAACAGCTGCTCCGACCTGGGGGATTGTTCAGATAAGTAGAGAAACAGATAATAATGTATCGGTTAGAAGCTATACCTTGTTTGAACTTTCTGACGAAACATCCAGGGCAAGCCTGAGAGAACGTATGCAAGAAAATGCCTCTGCTCTAGTGCTATTTGACCATACCACGAATCGTTATTCTCCGTTACAAATAAGAACTGAAACAATGGCTTCTGAGGGTGCGCAAGCAATGGCCAGTCCTGTCGGTGCCTATAGTTTGTTGTTGCCTCGTGTCATTAATATCCCTATAGCTCTTGGTCTTCCTGGTAGTGGTTCTTCTCCACTGGACATAATTGGTTCTATGCTAGAGCAGGCGAATAAGGCGAGTGAAGAATTATTGACTGTCGTTGCGAGTAAGAACAAGAAATTCCGAGATAAGGAAAAGGAGCTTCGGGATAAGGAAAATGAGTTTCGAAATAAGGAAAGTTACCTAAAGGATAAGGTAGAGGGGTTAAAAATTAAGTTGGAGGTGCTGGAAGAAATAAAATCTAAATATTCTCAAGAAAATACTGATATGAAACTCGACCATGACGAGTTAAAGGATGAGTATGACGAGTTAAAGGATGAGTATGACGAGTTAAAGGATGAGTATGACGAGTTAACTGAGAGGCAGAATGTACTATCTGCTGAGCATGATGGTCTGCAAACAAAAATTAATAGATTGGAATCAGAATATAATAGTTTGAAAAATTCCTGGTCGGTGAAAAGAAATCCAGCTTTCGTGTTTGCGTTTGGGGCCAGGGCAAAAACATGATCAAGAATCAATCAGCCCAAGCACTTTCATCATATAGTCTTCATCCCAGCCACAGGTTTTACGTTTGTTCTTGATACCAGCCTTCACTGAAGTATCAAGCTTGAGAAGG
>NZ_JBLYZI010000008.1:0-98885 GCF_057680865.1 Endozoicomonas sp. Z74 | reverse complement strand
AAGGCGGCTGTTAGAAAAAGAAGTTGCAGATGGCATCTAACACTGCGCCATGCGCCAACAAACGGAAACAACTAATGGAAAAATACAACAGCAAATATGTTGAAAGGCTTGAAGAACTGGTTGATCTAATGACTGAGGCCGTAGAGCAAGCAGCATCCATTATTGATCCGGAAAGGACAGGTTTTGTCTCTACGGAAGTCGCTGAAAAGAACCTGTACGCTTCGATTGACGCTGCAAGCAAGCTCTATACAGACTTTAACGACGAAGACGAATAACCGTTCAATCATCGGCTACCGCAGGCAGCCCGTTACATTAATTTGTCATGTGTACCTTTTAACTCGGAACAGGATCAAAACAATGCGTGAACTTAAATTCAGAGGCTGGGATAAGGAGTGCGAAGAAATGTTCTTTACCCAGGACATGGAGCCAGAATATATGGTAACTGTGAACCCAGAAACAGGTTGTATAGGCTTTCTTGGAGAGGGTCCTGATAACGATGTTACTGGCCCAATGATGTACGACTTGGACTGCGAGATTATGCAGTTCACCGGATTGAAAGATAAAAACGGAAAAGAGATTTACGAGGGCGATCTTGTGAAAGCTGATGGAGAGTATGCAGCGGAAATATGTTTCAAATTTGGAACATTCCTTCTTCGTCATGTAAACCATGCTGGTGTTAATGGTACGTCAATCTCTGATGTGGCAACTGATCGATACGAAGTTATTGGCAACATCTATGAAACGCCAGAGCTGGCTAAGGTCACATAACACCAGAACATTTACCGATTGGTGCTGATATCGAGATTTGTCAACTAGAAAAAGGGGGTATTCGAAATAGCGTGTGTATTGGATTGTATTTTTTATACATGATTGCCGCAATATTTCAGGGTATTGGTTGGATCGGTGATCAAATTGAAAGAGGAGTTAAATCTCTATGACCAGACAAGAGTTTGATAGCTACAGCTTCCACGCTAATACCTGGGTGGCCTATCGAAACGAGATGAAATACGTGATAGCAATTGACTTTGAGGAAGCTCTTTTTGCGCTAACCGATGAGAAAGAAGATATACCCGCCGAAGAGTGGAAATGGGTTCGGTGCGAAAGCGTAACAGTGAGGCCAAAATTAACTGTTGTTGAATCACATAAAGATGCTGGCTTAGCAACATAACCTTGCGAACATCGGCGTGAAGCGTCCGATGCTTTGCGTTGTTATGTGGCGATAGATGAAGGACTAAAAAATGATGAATTCAGATGAAATGTTTGGAGAGTTAAAGGTGTATTCAGAGCTATCAAGAAAAGAAACCGATAAAAAATCTAGCTTGATCGAGCTGTTAAATGATGAAGGAGAACAAAGAAAAGCTTTTGAGAGCTTTATTAACTCATCAAGTGTTCGTTACTCCTTTGATCGTAATGAGCACGGTGAGTACAAAAGCCCTGCCGTGTTCCACATGTGGGCTGGGTACTGTATAGCTCAAGCCGTATAACACTGGGATATACCTCACCTTAGCCAGGATGGAATTTTAGGCGGGAATTATGAGTCAAATAAAATCGGAACTACTGGAGACCGGGAGAGGTCTTAGAAAAGGAGCTCCCGTGAAGAAAATTAGAGAGTTAGCGTTTATTTAGGAAGGGGGGTGTATGAAGAGTTCAGAGCAGCTCATAACAGAAGATCAATTGAAGGAGTGGTCCCAATTTTCCCAAACGGCAGCTCTTCTTGATTTTCTGAAAAACAACGGTATTGCGTACTTTCGGGGAAAGGGTGGCTCGGTCATTACTACCGTCAAAGCGGTTAACGACGCCCTTGCCAACGACAAAGAGTCTAACTTTGATTGGTAGTAGTTGTGACAAGACGTAAAAGAAAATACCCGAAGGATGTTTATATTTACCGGGGCCGGTTGGTCTACTGGCCCTACCTCGGCTGCATCAATGGCAAGCCAAAGCGTGGGAAGCGGATCATTCTCGGGGATATAGATATGCCGGAAGGGGTTCTTTTCAAAACCCTCTCCCAGATCAAAGAAAGCAAGGTAAAGACCTTGGAGTGGCTGCTTTCTGAGTTCATAGCCAGTCCGGAATTCAAAAAGCGGGGCATCAAGACTCAGCGAGAACAAAGAGAGATGTATTACCCCAGGATCGTCAATGCGGTCAGTGAGAAAACCGGGAAGCGCCTGGGTGATGCCCCGCTATCCAAGATCACCGCCGCCATGCTAGTGCGGTTTATGGAGACCCAGAACGGGAATACCACAAAAAACAAGATAAAGAGCTTTATTGGTGCAGCCTGGAGCTGGGCCATTCTCAAAAATGATGACATTCCCCAAACCAGCCCAACCATCAATATCCCTCGCTGGGAAGAGAAGCCCCGAGACCGGTATGTAACGGATGAGGAATATCGGAAGGTGCGGCGCCTCATGCAGCCCTACTATCGTGCAGCAATGGAAATTGCCTACCAGTGTCGAGCCCGGGAAATAGAGGTCTTCAACCTGACTTATGACGATCTTCTGACCGAGGGCATCTACATCAAACGCACCAAGGGCAGCCTGCCAGAAATCACCCTGTGGAACCGCCGATTAAGAGCAGCCGTCCGCATGGCAAGGCAAGCCTGCAACAACCCGAACAGTAAACATCTATTCCATGATAAAGACGGCTCAAAGATTTCATCCAAACACTTCTCCAGCCGGTTCAAAGACTCCATGCGCCGACGGGTGGCGGCAGGGAAAATCAGCGAGGAAGAGCGGTTCACATTTCACGATTTGAAGGCAAAAGGGGTGTCCGATCACGAAGGCAATCACTCCGGCCACAAGACGCTCAAGGGTAAGAAAATTTACATCCGGAAAGCCCCGAAAGTGAAAGGCTCCCGGTAAACGACGAACATTATTTAAACGGTTGTTTTGTTCTCAGCTTTGTTCTCATTTGGCAAATTTCGGCCATAAAAAAAGAGCTACATCGCTGTAACTCTTTGATTTTAATGGCGCTCCCGAGAGGATTCGAACCTCTGACCTGCCCCTTAGGAGGGGGCCGCGCTATCCAGCTGTGCCACGGGAGCCTCTGGCATCAGACCCGGTTACCCCCGGTGCTGAGCCTTGCAGAAAGCGAATTGAAGCGTACTGTATTCACCCTCGATGATCAAGCCTCAGGAACCGTCTTCTTCAGGAAAGACAATCTCAATCTGTCGCTCAAAACTGAGCATTTTATCTGCCAGGCGCTCACTGTTAACCACCAGCTGACCGTTCAGATACGCCTGCCGCAGGCTCAGAATTTTATCATCCGATATCCCCACTACAGCGATTGCATCAGGGGTTGTCTCTTCGGAGCCACTCCTTATTGCAGCAGGCTCTCGATGCTTCTCTACCATGTTCACTCCTTGAACAAACTGATTTCAGTACATAATTATCCAACGCGTCGCTCATGTTGTCACCTCACAGAAGGGGTGTCTACAATAGGCGACTGGTGTTTTTTGGATACAATTTTCATACCATATCCGGATCCCAAACTATTTTATAATAATATCAATGGCGATGGTTCGGGGAAGTCAACTTTTTACTCTGAACGCGCTTTCATACGGTGATCATCCTTTACAAACGTTATACAATGACGATATCCGTTATGGCACGGAAGCGTTCAGGCGCAATCATGAAAGGCCTGCAGCCACTTTTCACTGACAAGGAACGAGGACATCCATCATGAACCGTTTTTCTGTTACTGCCATTCGCACAGTAGCAGTCATGTTACTGCTGGTGGCTCCTGTGCAGCTCTTCGCCTCTTCCCCGGTCTCTTATGACGATCCCTGGGAGGGAATGAACCGCAAGATATTTCAGTTCAATGACTGGGTGGATACTTATGCCCTTAAGCCGGTCGCTAAAGGGTATGACTTCGTCACCCCCAAACCGGTTCAGGGCCTGGTGGGCAATTTCTTCAGCAACCTGGGTGAAGTGCGTAACGCCGCCAGTGCAGGTCTTCAGCTGAAAGGAAAAGACGCTCTGGTGTCAACCGGTCGACTGCTGATCAACTCCACCATTGGCATGCTGGGCCTGATTGATGTCGCCACTCCCCTGGGGCTCGAACAGCGCTACAGTGACTTTGGTCTGGCATTTGCCAGCTGGGGTGCTCCTTCCGGGCCCTATGTTGTTCTTCCTTTCCTTGGCCCTTATACCGCCCGCTCGGGAATAGGCCTGGTACCGGATATGTACACCAACCCTCTTAGTTACCACGACCCGGAGAGAGAGCGCCTGATTGCACGGGGTGTCGATATCATCAATACCCGGGCCAGGCTTCTGGATGCAGAAGAACTGATCGTTGGTGATCGCTATACCTTTATCAAAGACAGCTACCTGCAAAGACGGGCATTCCTGATCACAGGCGAACAACCCGAAGACGACTTCTGAAAAGGCGCCTATTATTGACCTCGATGCAGGCGCAGCACCTGACAATCAAGACAGCTGTTCAGACGGCCAGCTTGCAGCAACTGCAGGTTGGGAGTATGTTTTCCTTAAAATTGTATCGGGGTTCGCTTTTCGAATGTATCGAGCTCAAGCTCTGGTGAATAGAACCACAGTCTTAAAGGTTCTGGTATGAGTATGGCTAGCAGTACCATCCTGGTGATTGATGATGACGCGATCGTACGTGAGAGCATTGTTGCCTATCTGAAAGCCAGTGGTTTCAACATTCTCGAAGCGGAGAACGGTGAGCAGGGTCTGGCCATTTTTCGAGAGCAGTCTCCAGACCTGATACTCTGCGACTTGAGAATGCCCATAATGGATGGGCTGACCATGCTGCGCAATGTCCGGAGCGAATCCCTGGAAACCCCGTTCATTGTGGTCTCCGGCGCAGGCATCATGGCGGACGTTGTTGAAGCCCTGAGGCTGGGAGCCAGTGACTTCATCATCAAGCCCATCGTCGACCTTGAAGTACTTGAGTACGCCATTAACCGGGCCCTGGAGAATGCCCAGCTGCAGATGGAAAACAAGCGCTACCGGGAAAGCCTGGAAGAAGCGATTCACACTCTCGAAAACAGTCTGAGATTACTGCAGGAAGACCAGAAAGCCGGGCGCGAAGTCCAGATGAACATGCTCCCGAAAGAACCCCTCCAGTACGACGGGTTCCGGGTGGATCATCACATCATTCCATCACTCTACCTCAGTGGGGATTTTGTCGATTATTTTGCCCTGAATGACCACAGCTTCGCCTTTTATCTGGCTGATGTCTCTGGCCATGGCGCCTCCTCTGCTTTTGTTACTGTCCTGCTCAAGCACATGTCTATCAACCTGCTGCAGGAGTACCAGTCCCATGGGGGCAGAGCCAGGGTCAAGCCCTCCCATGTCCTTAATTACATTAACCGGAACCTGCTTAAATCAGGCCTGGGAAAACACGTGACGGTCTTTGGCGGCGTTGTGAATACCCGGGAGCAGACGCTGACTTACGCCTTTGGCGGCCATTACCCCTTGCCTATCCTTGCCATTGGCGACCAGGTGGCGTTCGTAGAAGGTAAAGGCCTGCCCGTAGGGCTGTTTGAGGATGCTGTTTTTGAGGATGTCACTATAGACTTGCC
Source organism: Endozoicomonas sp. Z74 (assembly GCF_057680865.1). NCBI lineage: Bacteria > Pseudomonadati > Pseudomonadota > Gammaproteobacteria > Oceanospirillales > Endozoicomonadaceae > Endozoicomonas > Endozoicomonas sp. Z74. The sequence continues at coordinate 93,343 of NZ_JBLYZI010000008.1, read as the reverse complement.
CCCGCAATTCACCTTGACTATCCTGTCCGACGGTATCCTTGAGGTTCTTCCCCAGAAGAGCCTTCAGGAAAAGGAACAACACTTGTTATCTGTCATCAGAGAAGGAGCCGACACAGTATCGGCACTTGCTGAAAAACTGGGGCTGAATGACGTTGACGCAGCTCCCGATGACATTGCCCTGTTGATACTGGCTCGGAACTGATCATGATTCCCGGAAAAATCCAGTTTGCCGAAAGTGAGGGTACTTACGTACTCAAGCTGATCGGAGAAGTACGCCTGACCCTTTGCCCAAGCCTTGAAGCGTTTCTAAACTCCATGTTCACAGAACCCGGTTTTCGTGCTGTGGTAGTGGACCTTTCTGAAACCGAAACCATCGACAGCACATCCCTTGGGCTTTTGGCCAAACTGTCCATCAAGGCCAAGCAGCAGCTGGACCAGCGACCGGTTCTGATTTCGCCCCAGCCGGACATCACCCGAATTCTGATGAGCATGGGCTTTGAGCGGATCTTTGTCATTGTTGAAGACCGGGACAACCTGCTTGAACAGTGCACCATGAAGGAACTGAACTGTGAAGACAGCTGTGAGCAGTCAAATCATGCCCGGGTCCTCGATGCCCACCGGGTTCTGATGAACCTCAACGAGAACAACCGGAAAGCATTCAGCGACCTGGTGAAGCAGCTTGAACGGTATGGCCAACCGGAGCCCTCCTCTCCCTGACAGGGCATCCGGCCTGTTTCAGGAGCGCAGCAATGGCCGTAAACTCAGGCGTTCCTGTCACTCCCCATGGATTCAACCTTCTCAACGGCCTCCATCAGCACCTCAATACCAGCCCCTGGCTTATGGGCGTTTTCGCTGATATGACGACGAAAACGCCGACCGCCATGAACCCCATGATAAAGACCCAGCATATGGCGGGTGATATGACTTAGCCAGGTTCCCCGACGGAGTTCCGCTTCAATATAGGGGCGCATCTTTTCGATCACCTCCGAACGGGGAATTACCGCTTGCAGCCCGTTGTACAGTCGACCGTCTACTTCTGCCAGCAAGTAGGGGTTCTGGTAAGCTTCCCGACCCAGCATCACACCATCCACCTGTTTCAAATGCTGATCGATTTCAGCGAATGTCTTGATGCCACCATTAATACTGATGTTCAGATGGGGGAACAATGCCTTCAACCGATAAACCCATTCCGGTTTCAAAGGAGGCACATCCCGGTTCTCTTTGGGAGAAAGGCCTTCCAGGATCGCGATACGGGCATGAACAATAAATGCATCACAACCGGCATCAGCCACCGTACCCACAAAATCCACCAGCTCTTGCCAGGATTCCCGCCCATTGATGCCAATACGATGCTTGACCGTCACTGGAATATCCACACGGTCTTTCATGGTCCTGACGGCCTGGGAAACCGTCTCAGGTTCAGCCATCAGGCAGGCACCAATCCGACCATTCTGAACCCGGTCACTGGGACAACCGACATTCAGATTGACCTCCTGAAACCCTCGTTCCTCTGCAAGGGCTGCACACCAGGCCAGATCTTCCGGGTCATGTCCTCCCAACTGAAGTGCCAGTGGGTATTCAAATGCATCATGCTGTAAAAATCGATCCTTATCGCCATGAACCAGAGCCCCCGTAGTCACCATTTCGGTATACAGCAGGGCATGGGCCGAGAGCACCCGATGAAAATAGCGGCAATGGCGATCGGTCCAGTCGAGCATCGGAGCCACAGAAAAGGTACGGTTCAGCCCGGAGCCTTTAACCCCGGAGTTTTCTGGGTGTTGATCCATTGTAACAATGCTGTCGTTTTGCATGATTGAGGTGGTTTTAACAACTTTCCTGGGGTAATCAAAAGAACGTCCTTTCCTGATAGTTGAAAGGAGCAGAGAGATTTGGACAGAAAATGATACACGATTCAGGCTTTAAAGAAATCCGCGGGTGCACCACCCTGCTTAGCCTCGAAGCAATACTCACAAAGCGAATGGGTGAAATGTGTACTGCTGTTGGTGTATATCTTTACAGGAAAGCTACTTCACCTCCTACCGTCTATAGCTTTTTACTGACCCCGTAAATCCGCCAGGCCGGCCAGCAGGCCACCATAAAGCCAAAAACCACCAACAGCATAATCCAGGATAACTGATTAAAGGTAAGCTCAACGCCCTCTGCTGCCGGCACCCAGCTACCAATAACCATGCGGGTTACCAGATAAAAAACCGCTCCCACCAGCAAAGACATCATAATCTGCAAAAGAGGCTCCGCCAGTGCCAGTCCCGCTATAAGAAAAGGACGAGCCCCCACCATCCTCAACAACTCGATTTCCTGCTTGCGTTCGGCAAACCCCGCCGACAGATTAAAGAAAATCATGATCAGGGCCAGCAACCCGATCACAAAGCTCATGGCACGAAACACATGGTTGATCACTTTTTCGTAATACCCCAACTGTTCAAGCTCTACAGCAGGAATGGCCACCTCAACGGCTGAACCAAACTGTTGTTTTAGCCTGGCCTGAACCGTATACAGCGCCTGCCGGCTATGAAGTTTCACCAGGATGAAACTCAAGGCATCCGGCGGCAGACCATGGTCCATCCTGGCTTTGCGAAGCCCTTCCAGGGGAACAATGATATTGCTATCCAGTGAAGTACCGGTCTCCGTCAAAACCCCCTGAATCAAAAACCGGGCCGGGTACTCATCACTCAGGCCAGGAGAAGCACCTCTGGCAACCGTCAGACTTTCACCGGGCTGATATTGCAACTCCCGGGCAATAGCAGACCCAATAAACGCTGAAAACTCACTGCGGAACTCAATGCTCTGCCCCGGAGCACTGATATAGTTAACCGCCCTTAACTGCAGCCGCTTAAAATAATGCGCAACACTTCCCGTTACGGTATAGCCCTTATGACTTTCATTGGTGGAGACTGGTATGGCACTGGCCACTTCTGGATCATTGGCAATGCCTTCAAATAGCGACCAGGAAATCTCCGGGGGAGGCGTACCAATACGAAATAACCCATACAACACCAGGTGTGCCGGCTGTGAGGGCGCCCCTATCATCAAGTCAGTCCCCGAAGACAGCTGCCTGGCATAACGCTGCACCCCCTCATGAATCTGACCAAGAACCAGCAGCAAAGTGATACTGAATGCCAGAACCAGGGTAGAAACCAGACTCTGACCAATACGCTTTCCAAGGCTCTTCCCCAGAATTTTGATTATGACCATCGGTTTTCCCGCTCTCTGGCCTGGTTCAGGGCATCCATATCCACAAACCGGTCAAACCCTTCAACAGGATTATCATCATGGGTGGTGCATATCAGAGTGGCACCACTTTCCCGGCACTCCTCAAGTAACAGCCGGTAGACCGCCCCCTTGCCCCGTGCATCCATGGCCGAGGCAGGCTCATCTGCCAGTACCAGAGCTGGTCTGCCGATGAGTGCCCTGGCAATGGCAAACCGCTGCTGTTGCCCGGCGCTGTATTCCGATGCATTTTTGGACAACCGGGAAGGGTCCCTCAGACTCAGCTGACGAATCAGCCGGAAGGCGTCTTCCGCTTCACTGCCTGCACGTGCGACAGCGGCTTTTCGCCTTCTTTCAGAAAAGTAACAGGGCAGAAGGATATTGTCGTAAGCGCTGAGATAAGGAACCAGGCGATAATGCTGAAAGATAAAACCGACCTGGTCCGCTCTCATTCTTTCCAGTTTGGAGGAATGGATGGCCATTAAATCATTGCCCAGCACCTGCAGCTTTCCACTGTACTGACCCAGAAGCCCTGTCAGGGCCCTTAGTAATGAGGTTTTTCCAGAGCCATTAGACCCCTGAATACAAACCCGTTCCCCGGCGGCCACCACCAGTTCAGGAATGTTAAGAATGCCATCCGCCTGGTGAAGCGACTCAAGATCACGAATAACAATTGCATCAGCCTGGTTTTCAGGGTTATCCATTGTCTCTGTTACCCTACCTGTCATTGGTGCCGTCCCGGACTGATCGCCAGTACCGACTGCCCAGGCCTGAGGATCTGCTTACTTTGCCAGTGGTCGGTGGTAATCCTGACGGCCACCTCCTTAAGGCCAGGCAACCTTCGAAACAGCTCAATATTCATAACATTCAGCTGGCCAGGCCGCTGGCAGTCATAGACCTGTTCCCCCTTGATGAACTGACCGGTGTTCTGCTCATCTTTCTCACTCACCTCATCGAATCGGGACAAGGTTTGCCTGCAGCCCGCAGAACGGGTCGGCCTGGCAAAATGCTGAATATTTTTCAGTTGCGCCAGCAGATCCTGTCTGTCGGCATTCAGGGCAACATAACGAACCGAGGAGGATTGAATCAGCAGAGACAAGGAGAGACTCTGGCCGGACAAATGAATATCCAGACTGAGTCGTGCAGGTTCCACAGCCCTGTGCACAACCACATCAGCCCCACTTTTTTCATAAGCAGCCAGCAATGCTGCTAAAACAGCAAAATGCCTTAAACCGAATATTGCATGAAGTATGCGGGTTAAGCCGCTCCTCAGGGACAATGCCGGTGAAGCCATTGCGTTCAGGGTATTCATGCCCCTCTTTATCGGTCATACACGGGTAAAAGTAAGCCTTAACAAAATGCCATTGAATAAAGAAGCACCCTATTTTATTTTCAGAACCGTACCGGCTTCAGTTTCACTCCAATTTGCCCCATCGAATTTCCATAGCAAAAGAAAAACATCGTACGCTTCCCTACCCATGAAAAAGGAGACAGCAAAGTGTTTTTCACGATAAGCGATAAAAAGTAGCCTATACTCCAGTCGGTCCAACCCAGAACACAATGAGCAAAGCATGATTGCTTGTTTTCCCAGACAGATATTAAAACCCTGTATCAAACGTCAATAACTTCAGCCAAAACCATTAACACCAATACACTGACTCACTTGGAGTAAGAACCATGCGTTTCTCCACGCCCGACAGACTGTTCGCTCTGTTCCTGGTCACTGTTTTTCTTACCGGCTGTGCCGGAGATGGCAGCATGAGTAAATGGAGTAAATGTGCCCTGATCGGCGCAGGTACGGGTGGCCTTCTTGGAGCCACAGACAGTGGTGAGTCGGCGGGATGGGGAGCACTGGGAGGAGCCATCCTCGGAGGCGTTCTCTGTGGCCTTCAGGACGGTGACAGTGATGGGGACGGAGTGCTAGACAGCAAGGATCAATGCCCCGACACCCCTCCGGGAACCAAAGTTGATATGACCGGCTGCCCAGTGGACACTGACAACGATGGCGTAGTCGACACCATGGACAAATGCCCGGACACCCCATACGGAACGATGGTCAATGCAGAAGGTTGTCCGGATACGGATAACGACGGTATTGCGGACAATATGGACCAATGCCCGAACACACCGGCGGGCGTCATGGTTGATGATTATGGCTGCCCTCTCGACAGTGACGGAGACGGAGTCGCTGATGGCATGGACCAGTGCCCCAACACACCGGCAGGGGTTCCTGTTAATGAACGAGGTTGTGCTCTGAACAAAGAGCTGGGCACCCTTTATTTTGACTTTGACAGCAGCGCACTGACAGAAAAAGCGCGCCATAAGCTGGACAAGATTGTCATAATGGCAAAAGAGCAACCGGGCAAACGCTTCCTGGCCACTGGGTTCACTGACTCCAGTGGTGAAATCGCTTACAACCGTCTTCTGTCAAAACGCAGGGCAGACTCGGTAAAAGCCTATCTGGTCAATGCCGGAGTGGCTTCCAACCGTATTGATGCCAAAGCGGGGGGAGTTATTGAAACCGGCAATCAGACCCATGAAGGCAGGATACACAACCGCCATGTGGATATTGCGGTTATAGAGTGACGCCAGAGCCTGGAAACACTTTTTGGAAGGGTGACAGCTGGCATTCTGAGTGGAAGCCAGCTGCCACCATCAACAGGGAATGTCTTTCCACTGAATCAACCAAGCTCGAAATAGACTTACCTGGATAATCTGAAAAACGTCTGTCGGCTATTTTCCAACCTGTTGCGCCCTCGACTTCTCCAAGCTATTTCTTTGTTCGAGGGTAAGCTAAGATAGCGCACTCCACCCAACTCCATTAAAGTGCACCCTTAACCGCAACAGCTGTATCAATGACCTCAAACTCAAAAGCCTGCCTGTATGCCCTGGCGACCGCTCTTCTTTGGTCGACCATAGCCACCGCCTTTAAAATCGCATTGAATCACCTGGACCCCTGGCAACTGGTTTTCTGGTCAGTGCTCACCTCCACAATACTGATGGGCGGCATCGTCATCGGCCAGGGCAAGACCCGACTGATTCGAGAGCAGGCTTTACAATCGCCGGGGCTTTATATTCTGCTTGGGCTGCTGAACCCTTTTCTCTACCATCTGGCCCTGTTTGGCGCCTATGACCTGCTGCCAGCCCAGCAGGCCCAGGCGCTCAACTATAGTTGGCCAATGGCTTTGACATTACTGGCCATTCCCTTGCTCGGAAACCGGCTGACCCTGAAAAGCCTGATCTGCTGCCTGGTGGCCTATGGCGGGGTTCTGGTGATCTGCACCCGGGGAGAGTTTCGCAGTCTGAATTTCTCCAGTCCGACCGGAGTCTTGTTAGCCCTCTCCAGCACACTGATCTGGGCCCTTTACTGGATATTCAATACCCGCAGGGAGGGTGACCAGGTAGTCGGCCTGCTGATCTGCTTCCTGTCCGGACTGCCCTGGATCATCGGCGCCACAGCCCTGTTTTCATCATTCTGGCCAGTGCCCGTTAAAGGGCTGGCTGCAGCGGCCTATATTGGCGTCATTGAAATGGGGATTGCCTACATTCTCTGGCTGAAAGCATTGAAACTGGCGGACAACACCGCCCTGATCAGCAACATCAGTTATATCAGCCCGTTTCTCTCCCTGATCTTCATTGCCAATATATTGGGCGAATCCATCTATCCCGCCACCTATGCCGGACTGATTATGATTGTGGCGTCCGTGGTCGCCCAGCAGCACCTGGCCAGGAGAGCCTGATCCATGGCCAGAAACCCCTACTTCGCCTTCAAGCAGTTCAGGATTGATCAGAGCCAGTGCGCTATGAAAGTGACCACTGACGCTTGCCTCTTTGGAGCCCTTGTAAGCCAGGCAGAAAGCACCCGGCAAAGCAGTAGCATTCTGGATATTGGTGCCGGCACCGGCCTGTTGAGCCTGATGATTGCCCAGAACACCATTGTCCAGAACAGCAAGGCCCGGATTACCGCTGTGGAGCTGGATAAACAGGCTGCAAAACAAGCAGCCTCAAATGCCTCCGCCTCTCCATGGTCAGGGCAAATTAGCGTTGTCCAGCAAGCCATTCAGGACTATCAGGAAAACGTAGGAGAAAGTACACCCGCCCCCTTTGACTGCATTGTCAGCAACCCCCCCTTTTTTCAGAAAAGTCATAAAGGCAATGATCACCGCCGGAATATGGCGCGCCATACGGACTCTCTGACATTTACTGAACTGGCAGGAGCTGTTAGCCAACTGTTAAGCAGGGAGGGACGGGCATGGATTCTGCTACCGGTAGACTTCAGCGATGATTTTATCCGCGAAGCCATCAACCAGGGTCTTTTCCTCCACCAGACCACGGCCATCCGGTCCTCGGAAAAACACACTCCTCACCGCCATATTCTGCTGTTTGGTAAAACCGCAGGCGAGGAGAAAGAGAGCAAACTGCTGACCATCTATGAGGACCACCCGAACTACACAGAAGAAGCCAGATCACTGATGACCCCCTTCTATCTGCACCTCTAATTAACTGACCTCTGGCAAAACCGGGAAGAGGACTTGAAAAATAGGCACCAACATACCCCCTCTCCCTCTGGGAGAGGGCTGGGGTGAGGGAAAACGGTGAATGATTCATGGCGGAAACATCGAGATAAGCGACCAAAGCCTAGGTATCACCTATGGGAGTCTCTCCGACATAGCCGAGAGAGGTTACCTAACCCTGGTAATCAATAGTCCGGAGGAAGACAGCTGCCATCAAAGCAGACATAAGCCTCATCAACGGCCCGCAATGGGTTATTGAACTGAGGCTTACTGGCACTGGAAGAAGGGCTGGGAGGCTTCGACAGATTACCGGCAACAGTTGGCGACAAACCCGTCTCAACTGCTGACAGTGCCTTGGCGGTTTCCTTTTGGGATACCCCATCCACCAGCAGAGTTTCAGAATCCAGGGAACTGCCAGCGGTGTACTTTGCATGGACAGGCATTGCCAGCACCATTCGAGGCCGGTTACCAAACTCCATCATCCAGAGAATAACCACCACAAAAACACCGGAAAACAACCACAGGGGCTTGATATTATTCATTGGTAAGTCCCTTTTATTTTATTCAGCCCAGTCAACGAGGCTTCTTATAACTTTCTGTGACCAATAAATCTTATTACACCCCTGCACCGAAAGGAAATACAGGTCGGCTCAAACATAGGCCCGGCCGAGATAAAGCTCTATTTTCTTCTGAATCCAGGTTAAAAAAACAACTACAGCCCAGTAAATAAGCGCTACCACCAGGTAGCTTTCGAAAAAATGAAAACTGCTTGCCGCCTCCATCTGGGCCCTGGCCATGATTTCCACAATCCCCAGGGTGAATGCCAGTGAGGTACTTTTCAGCAAATCAATCCCATTATTCATCAGGCCCGGAAAGGCGACCCGGGCCGCCTGTGGCAGGATAATACGTCGCATACCCTGCCCACGGGTCATGCCTACGCTCAGGGCTGCTTCCAGCTGAGTCGGAGGAATACTGGTGATCGCCGCCCGCATGATTTCAGCCATATAGGCGGCAAAGTGCATGCCCAGGCCGATCATTACCACCACCACCGCAGGCAGCTCCCTGAGCACCGGGAATAACTGAGGCAACCCATAGTAGAGAAGAAAAAGCTGAACCAGCAACGGTGTGCCCCGAAAGAAGGAAATATAAAGGTCCGCAACACGGTGCAGGCCCAAAGGCCGGTTGACTTGCATCAATGCCAGCAACAACCCCAGCAGCAACGCAATGACCAATCCTGCCTGCGTCATTAGCAGAGTGATATCCAGATTCGACAACACCATTGGCAAAAGGCCAATGGTGTATTGAACATCGATGACAGAGTGATCCATGGATCAGGAGCCTGCAGGGCGGGCCGTGATATCGCCACCAAACCACTGATTGGAAATCCGGGCCAGGGCACCCTCTGCCCGCATGTCATCCAGGGCCTTATTGACTTTGTCTTTCAGAGCTTCCCCCGATGGGTCCCGGACAAACGGCATGGCGTTTTCCAGCGTATGAAAAGGCTCCCCAGCCAACTTTAACGGCTGTCCCGATTCCCGGATCAGCGACAGGGCGGATACGCGATCCATGATAAAGGCGTCAGACCGGCCCAGCAGCACATCCTGCTCAATACCAGAGTCGTAGGTAATGATATCGACCTTGTCACCCACGGGGCTTTCACGCAGAATCTGTTCAAAGTTCGATCCCAGATTCACCGCCACTCGCTTGCCAGCAAGGTCAGCCAGTCCATGGATATCGGTATTGTCTTTGCGAACGGTAATCTGGGCCCCATCAAACACATAGGCATTGGCAAAGGCATAGCGCTGAGCCCGCTCTGGCGTCAGGGTGATCTGGTTGGAAATCGTATTAATCTGCCCTGCTTCCAGCATCCCGAACAATCCGGAAAAGGGAGCGGTAACAAACTCCACAGGCTGCTGTAACCGGTGACCAATTTCTTTCCAGAGATCCACCTCAAATCCCTGAAGCTTACCCTCTTTCATAAAGGTAAAGGGGAAATAAGTCCCGGACATTCCCACTTTAATCACCGCTCCGGAGGCGTTAGCCTCAGGGGTGTCCGCTGCTGTTGTGGCCGTGGTTTCGTTCTCCTGGCTACAACCGGCCAGCAACACCGCCATGACCAGCACCATTGAAGAAACCACTGCCTTGAAAGTCGATACAAACACCTTCGGTCCTCCGCTTCCGCTGAAAAATCAGCTGTTAACTGGTTGCGAATCGTACCAATTTTTCGTTTATATCATAAATAAATATTTATATATTTTTTATAACCAAAAAGAATATCAGACGATTGCCCTGTATACACTGAAGCCATCACGAACGACAATGGTTTCACAATGCCCAAACGCTTTGCGGATGATAGGCGGGTAACGAAGAAAGCTGTTGGCAACAATCCGCAGCTCTCCCCCTTTTCGCAACAACGCCCTGGATTGGGCCAGAAACTGCTCAGTAACTTCATAGTGAGTCTTTACCCCCTGGTGAAAGGGGGGATTGGATAAAATCAGATCGAACTCGCCCCTGACCTCGGAAAGGCCATCACTGGGCACCACTGTGAAATCAGAGACACCGCACTGCTCCATGGTTTTCCGGCTGCTGGAAAGGGCCAGGGCATCACAGTCCACCAGAGTCAGGGAGCGCTTACCCGGCAGAGAGGCCACAAAAGCGGATATCACACCGGCACCACAGCCAAAATCCAGTACCCTGCCTTCAGGCAATTCATCCACAGTATCCAGAAGCACCTGTGTTCCACGATCAAGACGACCATGACTGAATACGCCAGGCAGGGAAAATACATCCACCATTTCTCCCCGGGGATGTACCGTGAACTTCTGAAATTTATCCGCCCAATTGAAATCAGTCTCCGGATGAAGAGGGCTTGAAGCTTCAATCAGTACGCAGTGTCGTGCACTATCAATACTCTGCACCTGGGCAAAGGTGTTTTTCAGACGCTTTTTCCAGGATTTAATGCCTTCATCATTGCCCCCCACCAGCCAGAGCCGGCCTCCCTCGGCCAGAATAGGCGCTGCCATCTGCAACCAGAAATCCATCAGCGGCTTGCTTTTCTGCAGAAAAATCAGAATACCATCCACTCCTTCAGGCCTTTGCTCCAGTACGGGCGCAAAACTCAGGGAGAACCTTTCTCCCAGGGACAATCCTGACTCCAGGCGTCGAAAAACCCCATAGTCCCGGGTAAGAGCCGTGATTCTGCCACAGGTCTTATCCACCAACTGCTGAGCCAGGTCATCGGCAGGCATGCCCATCAGCAGCAAGTGTTCACTTTCGAAGCTGGGAAGGTTGCGAATGATCAATTGACTGGAATTGGCGAGGGCAGAAAGTGTCATGGATTCTCGGTATCAAAGGGTGGGTGAACAGTGACTGACCGGCTTGCATCATTCAGTCAACCGGACATAAACCTGCGTCTTATACCTGAATAACGGTGATTTTTCCATGCATACCGTTTAATACCAATTTACATCCCTTTACAGTAATCATAGGATGCGCGCGACTTTTTACAGAAGCCTCAATGTGAGCAACCCTCAGCATCGACATCATTGACGTTTCCTGGCCGCCTGAACTCACCTGCCTCCCCCCAGAAAGCAGAGGTCCGGGCCTACATCAGTACGGAGTTTTTCCATGTGTGAACCCTCAGGCGAACTGGTTCTGCGCACTCTGGCCATGCCTGGCGACACCAACCCCAATGGCGATATTTTTGGCGGCTGGATCATGTCCCAGATGGATATTGCCGGCGGACTGGCCGCCAAGAACCGCAGCAACAGTCGGGTGTCCACGGTTGCCGTTGAATCCATGTCCTTTATTCACCCGGTCAAGGTTGGCGATGTGGTGTGCTGTTATGCCGACATCCTGAAAGTGGGCACCAGCTCCATGCGCATCAAGCTGGAAGTGTGGAACCTCTCACGCCCCTACAAATCAGAAGGCAGAAACAAAGTGACAGAAGGCGTCTTTACCTTTGTCGCTATCGATGATGAAGGCCGCCCTGTTCCCGTGGACCGCGATTAATCTAAACAAACAACACACTGCCCCTTTATTTCAGCAATGGGTATAAGCTATGAAACAGAAAACCATTCTGGTCGGGATTGCCGGCGCATCGGCTTCCGGAAAAAGCCTGCTGGCAGAAACTCTGGTGGAAGAGCTGCAGTCTGAACATTTATGCGTCATTTCTGAAGACTCCTATTACCGGGACCAGAGCCATTTGAACATGGAAGAACGGATCCGGACCAATTACGACCACCCTGAGTCCATGGACCATGCCCTGATGCTTGAGCACATGAAGCAGCTCAAGAACGGCGACGGGGTGAACATGCCGCTTTATGACTATACCCAGCATAACCGGAAGGAGGAAACCCGACGGGTAGAACCGGCCCGGGTCATCATCTACGAAGGCATTCTGCTGTTTACTTCTCCCGCTATCCGGGAAGCCTTTGACCTGCGCTTCTTTATGGACACGCCCCTGGACATCTGTCTAATCCGGCGCATGAAACGGGATATCCTCACCCGGGGAAGGGATGTGGACTCAGTCATCAAGCAATACCTGGAAACGGTCCGCCCCATGTACATGCAGTTCATTGAGCCATCCCGCCAGCATGCGGACCTGATCATTCCCCATGGGGGCAAAAACCGCATTGCCATCGATCTGATCAAGACCAAAGTACTGGATCTGATTGACTGATTTCACGCTGCACCTGCAGGCGACAGTTCATTGTTGATCCCTACAACAATGCCGCCTGCATGATTTCAGCCTCTACTCCAGGGGCTGCACCCGCCCAAAGCGTTTACCATCAAACTGTACTGCCCGCACCGCATTAGCCCCCAAAGGAACCCTGTTGCTCTTCACTGCCCGCCACACCCCATCCTGCTGATACTCTAGAGGCATGCCCGGCAATCCCAGGTTTAACTGATACCCCTTCTCCGTTTTAAGGGCACCGGGCACCGGTAATCGGTAGTTAACGCCGGCACGCTCAAGCCTGGCCAGATAATGTTTGGCCAGCACATTAGCAAACCGTTGGTATCCCTGGGCAATCGCTTCTTTATTAACAAAACGGGTGTCCGGACCAAAGGTTTGGCCTTCGGTGGGTTCCAGTTCCCAGCTCTCTTTACGCCACGCCCGTTCTGCAAGGGCAAAAATTCTCGGATAGATCATGTACTCAAACTGCACGTCGGTGCGCACAGTCTCGCCCCATTGCTGCCCGGAAATACCGATGGGTACAATACCGGCATCTTTAGTGGTGGCCCTGAAACCATCCCCCATTCGATCCCGTACCGTTTCAGCATTTTGAGCCAGATTTCCAGGACTAAAACTGAAAATTCGCTTGAGATCAACGTAACGGGCCGCCCAGTAGAAACCCCGCTCTTGCGGATGAACCTCCTGGGGAAAATCAAAGTACAAAAAGTCCGGGGTACTCAAAATCACTTTATAACCTTTGTTGCCCCAGTCACCCAGAGTATCCGAAGCCCCCCAGGCGGCGGCTTCCCAAAAATTCACTGCCACCCTGTCGGTGGCAAATGCACCCGCTCCCGAAGCGTACTTCAAACCATCCTGCCACGCCTGCAATGTACCAATACCCTGAGCTTTCACCCTCTCACCCACCTTGATGGCAAACCAGGCGGGCAGCTCTTTAACCGAAGCAATCTCTCCAGCCGCCATCAACTGTTCGCAGGCCGGTGAGCGCCCAAAGGGGTGATCTTCTTTCGAGCGATCGATTAATCCTTTACCTCCCTCCTTTGGAGAGGTATTGATGTCCTCAAAACCAGCACCCAGTTTAATATTCTTTGCTTCATCCCCGCCGTAATGCCAGGTTTTCAGGGGCTGGCCTGCCCGCTGGTGCATGGCCGCTATTTCCGACATGACCTTACCCACAAACCGCTGGGACGACGCCAGACAGGGGTTAATAAAACTCCTGCGATCATAAAGCTGCACCGTGGTGGCCTGAGTGGTGTCTTCAGGATCTGACAGGCGGTATTCATTAGCTTCAGCAACTCTGCCCTCCTCTTGCAACCGGTGAAAGCGGGCCTCCATCGCAGTCACTGCCGCCCGGGCATGACCGGGCATATTGATTTCAGGGATCACCTCAATGCCACGGTCATTGGCATAGCCAACCAGCCCCTCGTACTCCGCCACCGAGAAATAACCGCTTCCTCTGTTACTGGAAAAAGGCCCCGACCCCAGCTGAGGAAGGAGACAGCGTCGCTCATCCAGGTCGTGACAGCGCTTCCCCCCAATACCGGTGAGTTCCGGCAGGCCAGGTATCTCAATCCGCCAGCCCTCATCGTTGGTCAACCCCAGATGCAGGGTATTCAACTTGAGCATCGACATGTGATCGATCAACCGTTTCATCGCCGCTACAGAGCGATGGTGCCGGGCCACATCCACCTGCATCCCCCGGTAACGGTATCTGGGCCCATCGATAATGGTGGCCTGGGGCGCCTGACCCTGCTCCACAACCGCCAGAAAGGATTGAATTCCCCAGATTAACCCGGCTTTGCTCCCCCCTTTAATCCTGACCGCCTGGTTCCCGATGATTAATTGATAGGCTTCATTGCTTAAGGCCAGATCAATCAGCAACTTCAACGGCACTCCCCGGGAGGTCACTTTGACACCTTCCTCAGCCAACTTTTCACGAAACCCGAATTGCTCTGCAATCTCAACTTCTCCGGAAACCGTCACCTCTGAAAGCGGAACCCTGCCCGGCCCAATTTCGACCTTTTCCGGGGCAGGAATGATGGCGTGCAACAGCTGATGAGCAGGAAGATCAGCAACATCCCGGTTCCGTTCAAAACGTCTGGAAGCGGTCATCCGTTGATTGTGATCCGCCGCGCCCAGGCGCCACTCATCACCGTCGAAGGGCTGGATAAACTTTCGCACATCCTGTGTGGCCATCTGCTTGATAACATGAGGCTCACCCCTGGCGTCCACCAGATACCAGTTGGGCATAATATCGCTCTCAAAAAGCTGCGAAAATTCAGTCACCATATTGACCTCCACCGGCTCCCCAGCCTTAAACCCGGTAAAATCATCGGGAGGGACAATCCGGTGCAGGTCCCCGGTGATATGCTCCACCCGCCACCCTGGGGTATTAACTGCCAGAATTCGCCGCACACTGTGTGCATACAGCGACCAATCACTGCCTGTGGGTTTATCGACATCCACTGCCATGGTGAACTTGACGGAGGAACAGCTGGCAAATTCAGCGCCCAGCGCCCCACAGTCAATACCCGCATCGGAGGCCTGGTTGGTCATGAGCTCATAGTGAACGCCTATGACCTCGGCCAGCTGCTTAACCAATGTTGCTCCACTTGCCTGCTGCACACCGTCATTCCTGTCAGCAGAACCACAAGCGGTTAACAGAAGCGCAGCCATCATTGCCGAAAGTGCGTGTATTTTCATGTTCCCTCCATTCAAGTTTTACCCTCCGCTTGCCACTGAGAAAGCTTCTATAAACCGGTGCCTAAAACCTTTGTCAGCTCTGACTAAATGAACCGCTCTGCCCCTATATCGGCAAAGGCCACCTCAACTCCTGACGAATGCAACTCAGAACCTTTGCCCGCTAAAATCCCCGTAAAGACGGCTCTGGGGCGGCTGATCAAAACGAGCCAGAAAAGGGTCCCGGCATACCTTTTCTTTCTTCATGGGCCCCTGTATACTCGCCCGGTATAAGCGCAAATACGCCCGATAGATCGACCCGGTCGCATCTGGAAGGTACCGGCGCATATCCGGCCAGCCCGGATCCAACCTTGGCTCGTCCGGCCGCTTGTACATCATCCCTAAATTCCCAAACAGCCTTGAGCTGATGAATAGCCCTGAGCCAATGATGCGCCCTGTGTTATTCAACAACCTTGTGCTGAACAGAGAGCAGAAGCAAGCACTCCGTTACGGGCTGCCTGAGTGGTAACAGGCACTGAAACGGAGGGATGCGAGAATGTTATGCGTGTAGAAGCCGATATCAAGCTGGGTTTTAAAGACGTTTTGTTCCGACCAAAGCGTTCGACCCTGAAGAGCCGCTCCCAGGTGAGTCTGGAGCGCACCTTCCGGTTTGTTCATACCGACCAGGAATGGACAGGCGTGCCTGTCATCGCCGCCAATATGGACACCGTTGGAACGTTCTCCATGGCCCTGGCCCTGGCGGAACACAAAATGCTCACCGCCATTCACAAACACTACACCCTCGAAGAGTGGCAGACTTTTCTGGACAGTGCCCCAGAGGGCATTGAAGAACGAATCATGGTCAGCAGCGGAACTTCTGACCAGGACTTTGACAAACTGTCGGAAATCCTCTCGCTCAACAACAAGCTGCGCTTCATCTGCATTGATGTAGCCAATGGCTATTCCGAACACTTCGTACAGTACGTGCAGAAAGTTCGTGAACGTCACCCGGACAAAGTCATTGTCGCAGGCAATGTTGTGACGGGAGAAATGGTTGAAGAGCTGATCCTGAAAGGCGCAGATATCGTCAAAGTCGGTATTGGCCCAGGTTCCGTGTGCACCACTCGCGTTAAAACCGGTGTGGGTTACCCGCAACTGTCCGCTGTTGTTGAGTGTGCTGATGCCGCCCATGGTGTTGGCGGCCAGGTCATCTCTGACGGGGGCTGCACCTGCGCCGGGGACGTATCCAAAGCCTTTGGCGGTGGCGCGGACTTTGTCATGATTGGCGGTATGTTCGCCGGTCACGACGAATCCGGCGGCGAACTGGTAGAAGACAACGGTCAACAGTTCAAGCTGTTTTATGGTATGAGTTCAAAAACCGCCATGGATCAGCACTCCGGTGGCGTTGCCAACTACCGCGCCTCTGAAGGCAAGACCGTTAAAGTCCCTTACCGTGGCCCGGTACTGGAAACAGTCCAGGACATTCTGGGAGGAGTTCGCTCAACCTGCACCTATGTGGGCGCAGCTCAGCTGAAAGAACTTTCCAAACGCACTACCTTTATCCGCGTTCAGGAACAGGAGAACCGGGTTTTTAACTGAACTTGACCTCCCAATCGTGCGGCACTCTGCCGCACTCCCTCCTCACTCAATACCATCCCCCCCTTCAAATTAGGCTATATTTTTTCCCTTCATCCAACTTGTTATCACCAAAACCATATGAGACAGCCCCACAAACACGATGTTATGGTTATATTCCGGGCGAAAATCAGTCGAATAACACCCATTATCTTTTTCTTTGCAGCAATCAGCGGGCTCTATTCGAACAGCTCGCATGCAGCCGGCAGGGCAACCGTCGTCAAGCAGCTAAGTCCAGCCAGCGACGGCAGGCATAGATTCGCTTTTTGCCATTCAGGCATTCCTGAAGCAGCCCCACACACAACCATCACGTGCTTTATTGTTGCCGAAGGCAGCAACACTGATGAATCACCAGAACTGGAAACATTAGCCCATATACAGATTATTCCTGCAACCGAATCCACAGAAGCAGAAGATCAATCAGCCACTGCCCTCACGCTACCATCAACGGATGAAGAGTCGTCAACCATTCAAATGGACGCCACCAGCACTTCCATGCTCCAACCCCAGGAGGCTGAGCCTTCCCCCCCTTCTCCCCCTTCTATTGAAGTACAGCTCGCTGACCCCCTCCCTGAACTCATTTCAGAACCTCAGATAACCAGCGTTGCAGCAGCCTTTTTATCGGTGCATTGCGGAAACCCAAATACACAACCTCTCATTCTTTTTAACACTCATTCAACCGATGGCGCTCTTGAAGTGATCGTCGACCTTAACGGCGAAATAAGAAGACTTGAAGACAAAACAAACAAACTCGAAGAAGAAAATCAAAAGTTAAAAGAAAGAAAAAAAACAAGACCATCAACCAGCCAATACGCAATAGTAAGGAGCGCAAGAACCGTCCTGAATTATTACATCAGCCACTGGCACCTTTCACCTATCTCTTTTGGGATTGTCTCCATAGTAGAAAACTTTATCGATACTCCTGTGAAGGAATCGATAGCGGTCTATGAAGACGAGCCCGAAAAGGACCTGGGTTCAAAATGCCTTATAGAGGTTCTGGTCAATACCCAGGAATTAATTGATGATGCAATGCGGCATGGAATATTATCTTCAAGACACAACATATCAACAGCTCTGGCTTCAGAGATTGTCGCTGACTTCACACGAACGCATCCAGAGGTAAAAACCCTTACAAGTACAGGGAAATTTTTGCAACTACAATCGTCCTGTGAGTGTCAGTACTGCGAGGCCACCAAACAACCCGCCGAACACAACCTGCAAGGCAGAATGGTTGACTTCATCGCACAAACCGACCAACTCATGAGAGACCTTGAAACACTGCTGGCGTACGACATGAATCAGAAGCTTCACATCAAAACCGTCATCTCAGGTTACTACATCAAGATTGACACTCCTCTCCACGACAACTCCACCATACCCTCTTGCAAAAGGTGCCCTAAACATATAACAGCGAATTCAAAATCATGGGGCATCTTCGCAGTCAACGCAATAACTTACACTGCAGGAATCATAAGCCTGCCACTCGTTGGTCTGGTTATCCATGTTGCCAAGCACCTGGGATCAGGTCGCTCGATTAAGCTATAACGCTAAAAAAAATCAAACAATGATACGTAGAACTAAAAGCAGCATAAGCCTCCCAACAAAACAATCCGTGGAGCAACCCAACAATGCATACTATTTTTCGATCAATACATATTTTCATATTCACCATAGCTATAACTATTTATGCTGACCACCTCTCTGCTACCCCCCCAAGAATAGAAACCGACATGGTAATTTGCGACGACATTAGTGCTCATCTGACGAATGGAACAATCACCAACCCTTCAAAATTCCAATATTACCTTTGCCAGTCCCGCGGACGAGAAGAACCCTCAGGCCACTCCCATCTATCCCTGACAACACAGCCGCCCCATATTGTTCTTCCAAACCAGAATATCCAGTGGATGGCTCTTGTCGGAATTTCTGTACCCCCTAACCCTGAGCTGAGCACCGAGAGCGAACATTCAAGCCAAACAAACATAGAGGAAACAAATGAAGCAGAGTCTATAACCGGTGGTTTTGCTTCGTACAATGCCGGTTTTACTGGGGAATGGAGAGAAAGGAACAGACAAAATCAGAGAGGCCAGTTAAACCCGGCCTATGAAAATGAACAACCAGAGAGCGAACGCAGCCCCCCACCAGAGCAGCCCCCCGATAGCGTCAGCATTCTAATAGAAGAGGATTCTATAAGCGTTAATGAGGAACAACTTGTTGACGAACTAATTGCAAGTATTGAGGGTCCTGCTGAAATATTTAATTATCAAGACCAAATCAGCTTTTTACTTAGCATGCTACAAGGGGCTGTCTGTGGTGGTCGGCCGGACTTACACCAACCGACACAGAATGTTTTCCCTTTAGCTGACAGAGACTATCAACAGCCCCTTCTTGGCTTGGCTGAACAAATGGTTGAGGCAGGCAAAGCCCAGGGAGGAGAAATTCTGCTAAGCCAGTACAGGCTTTATCGGTGGGTAAACAAGGGATGGTCCGTCTTTACCACTTACCCAAAGTCCTGGGCTGCGGCTGTTTTCGCAGCCACTTTTTTCTCCCAACTTTGGGCTGATCCGGTTAAAGAGTCCGTTTTTTCCTACAAAAAAGACCCTGAGTATAGCTTCACCGGGTGTGACACCTTTGTTTTAGTCGAAGTTATCGAATGGCTGGAAGATGCTTATAAGCACGGTATTCTTTCAAGAAAATTTACCCCCCTGGATTCCATTAAAAGTCTGGATAACGACATTGAGCAAATGAAAACCATTAATATATCGTTCCAGACAACAGGCCAGATGCATGAATTCCGGAACTGCCAGTGTCCCGATGACAACCGGGGAAGAAGGATGGCTGCCAATTTTCTTGACTGCCTTGTCCAAATATATGTACTTCCTGAAGTATTCCTGATTGATCTCAAGAGAAACGCACATTATCAACTGGATAGTTCAATGCCCGACCACATAGCAATACAAGGTCGGTTCATTGAGTTCTATAAAGGTAGAGACGATATAACATCGGAGCAAGAAGCCAGCCGCTGTATATGCCTTCCTGGAGAACCGGTTGCCACAACCGCATCAGAAATTGGGGGAAGCATTCTGTCAGGCCTGGTCACATCCGGTATAATGACCGGCGGCTTCCTGATTCTCGTAGGCATTGTAAAAGGGGTTACTACTCTTATGGAGTACTGTACGAAAACAGTACCTCATCACCATGTGAATAATCTATAAGCTCTCAGCAGTTATGAAGTGGGCTCTGCATCAGGCCGTTTCCACAGAGCCCACCATAAAGAACCCTCTAAACATTCTCGTATGCTGATGACTCTAGTCCTGCCTGAATCAGCAACCCCAAGCATGCCCCCCCCATCACACTGACGAATCGAAAGCCACTATGAAGCTTTGCTATAGCTCACCCAGTGCAAGTACAGACACAAAGCCCAGACACCCTGTAAAGAGCTTTATACTCACCCTTTTATTCTTGCCTGGGCTTTGCAGCAGCGCTGTAGTAGTACGCATTACCACAGAATGGTGCGACCCTATCGAGGAGTATTACAACGCCGAAACCCGTGCAATCGTTCGACCAGACGACCCTGACTGCTACTACCCAACCATCCTCTGCGAGTTCAGCTCTCCCAATGAAGGTATATCCGGCTACCGGCTCTGGCGGCATGAAGTAGGCAACCACAACGATATTCCGATTGGCGTAATGACTATTTACCAGCTACACGGTTACGCTATTTCTATCTTACTATTTCCACCTCACGATCATCATGGCTTGACCAACTTGGCGGTTGCAGAATCAGCCACACTCCCCGCTACGCTAACCACCTTAATTCAAGAAAACATACAAGCCATTGAGGGCTTGCCAGCTGCAGACGGCCCACTGACACTGACCCACCCTCCAGCGCCCCAATGCCTGGTTCGTATTGAGAACGAGCTGTGCCAGGTGCAAACCAAACTTAGAGAGGCAACAAAGATTATTGAGAACACTCAAAACCGCATCCACCCATCCCACACACCCCGCCCTGATATCGATTCAGAGACCGGTGACACTTCCTCAAAAAAAAGACGACGGATAAAGAAGCTCACCAAGCTTAAGGGGGCAGCCTGGAAGCACGCTAAATCATTTTCAGCCATCGCTGGGGTGTTTATGTTAACCACTCCCCTTTGGAGAGCCTACGTGTATGGAACATCATTAAGAAAATCGGTCGCTGAATACCAGGCCTCTCCTCCATGGAACTTCAAAGGGTGCGAAACTGAGTTTATAGTCAGCACTACCGAACTGGTCGTTGACCTTGCCAGACAAAAAATAATTACTGAAGTACCAACTCTACCCGTCACATTTAATCAACTGCTCAGTTTGACCCACCCTGAGTCCAGCGATACTTCAACCTTTAAGGTAACCGGGTATTTTCATCGATTCAAAACCAGCAGTGATCAATGCCGCTGCCCCTTTTGCCCGGAGTCAAACATATACAGCCATTCACAATTATCTAACTGTTTGATAGACGTTAACCTTCAAAGAGACGTTTTAGGCATTGACCTCATGAAACTGATGAGCCACAACCGTGACGCCCCTCTTCCCGAACAACTCCTGCTTTCCGGCTATTTCGATCAATTTGACACCCTGGCAGGCACTAACACAACCACTTGCGGCTGCCAGCCCTGCCCAAAGATAGAAACCGAATCCTCAAAAGAACGAACCGAAGGCGTTTGCAGCCTGGCAGACCTTGGAACTGTCCTTGTCTTAACGACCCTGGTTTATACCGTCATCTTGATCGTTTCTTATTGCCGTCGCTGATATCAATAGGCTGCCACAATACCACGCCGGTCAAACTCTGCCTTGATGGCATCCAGCTGCTCAGTGGTTGGAGGCGTTACCGCTTCCAGCTCATAGGTGTCATTGAAAGCATCCCACTTATGAACCCCCAGACTGTGATAAGGCAAGATCTCCACTTTTTCAACACAATCCATTTTCTCAACCATATCCGCCAGCATGGCCGCATACACAGGGTCAACCGTATAACCCTCCACCACCACATAGCGAATCCAGGTAGGCTTTTTCAACTCCTGCAGATAGAGGGCAAAATTGCGCGTGTACTGCCCGGTGACATAGGTCAACTTCTGGTGCATCTGCTCATCCATATGCTTGATATCCAGCAACACCAGATCTGTAAATGACAGCAGCCGCTCAATTTCCGGAGTAATATGCTTGGCAAAGCCATTGGTATCCAGGCAGGTATGAATCCCTTCTTTCTTCAACGCTTCAAACAGATCCGCCACAAACTCAGCCTGCAGCAGAGGCTCGCCTCCTGTCACTGTCACACCACCGGTGAGAAAGTTTTTGACCTTAAGGATTTTTTCCAGCACCTGCTCATGACTGAGCATCTCACCGCCTTCACGAAGATCCCAGGTATCCCGGTTGTGGCAATAGCGGCAACGCATATGGCACCCCTGCATAAACACCACAAAGCGGATGCCTGGCCCGTCTACGGTTCCAAAAGAGTCCGTGGAATGCACGCGCCCAAGGGACATGTCTTTTCTCCTGATACTGCAACCAGAAACAGCATCAACGGCTTCTGGTGATCAAACGACGATTGTTAAACGCAAAAAGGCCAGCATAGCTGGCCTTTTCCCTTCAGCAATCTGTAATCTTACAGGCTGCCGGTGAAGGTACGGGTGATGACATCACGCTGCTGCTCTGGAGTCAGAGAGTTGAAACGCACAGCGTAACCGGAGACCCGAATGGTCAGAGAAGGATACTTCTCAGGGTTTTCCATGGCGTCTTCCAGCATTTCGCGGTTCATCACGTTGACGTTCAGGTGCTGCCCGCCTTCATGAGCCTGCTCATTATGGAAATAGCCATCCATCAGGCCCACCAGGTTCTTGCGACGACCGTCTTCATCTTTACCCAGCGCCTTGGGAACAATGGAGAAGGTGTAGGAAATACCGTCTTTGGCATAAGCAAAAGGCAGTTTCGCCACAGAGCTCAGGGAAGCAACCGCACCACTGGTGTCACGACCATGCATCGGGTTGGCACCTGGACCAAATGGCTGGCCGGCACGACGACCGTCAGGGGTGTTACCGGTCTTCTTGCCATATACCACGTTAGAGGTAATGGTCAGAATGGACTGGGTTGGAACCGCATCACGGTAAGTCTTGTGAGAAGCCACTTTCTTCATGAACGACTCAACCAGCTCACAGGCAATGGCGTCCACGCGCTCTTCGTTGTTACCGAACTTGGGATAATCCCCTTCGATCTCGAAGTCAGTAGCGATACCGTCTTCATCACGAACCGGCTTCACCTTGGCGTACTTGATGGCAGACAGAGAGTCCGCAGCAACGGACAGACCGGCAATACCACAGGCCATGGTGCGATATACATCACGGTCGTGCAGAGCCATCAGGGCCGCTTCATAGGAGTACTTGTCGTGCATGTAGTGGATGCAGTTCAGAGCTGCAACGTACTGGGCTGCCAGCCAGTCCATGAAGTGATCCAGGCGGTCACGGACAACGTCATAATCCAGCACTTCATCCATGATAGGCGTTTCTTTCGGCCCTACCTGAATCTTCAGCTTCTCATCCACGCCACCATTGATGGCATACAGCATGGTTTTGGCCAGGTTGGCACGGGCACCAAAGAACTGCATCTGCTTACCGATCACCATGGGTGATACACAGCAGGCGATGCCGTAGTCATCACTGTCCATGTCAGGACGCATCAGGTCATCATTTTCATACTGGATAGAGCTGGTATCAATGGATACCTTGGCACAGTATTCCTTGAAGCCCTGAGGCAGCTGTTCAGACCAGAGTACAGTGATATTGGGTTCCGGAGAAGGCCCCATGGTGTACATGGTGTTCAGGAAACGGAAGCTGTTCTTGGTGACCAGGGTACGTCCGTCCACCCCCATACCACCGATGGACTCAGTGGCCCAGATAGGGTCACCGGAGAACAGCTGGTCGTATTCAGGGGTTCTCAGGAAGCGAACCATGCGCAGCTTCATGACAAAGTGGTCAATCATTTCCTGAGCATCGGTTTCAGTAATGTTACCGGCCTTCAGGTCACGCTCAATGAAGACATCCAGGAAGCTGGCCACACGCCCCAGGGACATGGCTGCACCGTTTTGGGACTTAACCGCTGCCAGGTAGCCAAAGTAAGTCCACTGTACCGCTTCCCTGGCGTTGGTGGCAGGCAGACTGATATCAAAACCGTACTTACCGGCCATATCCTTCATCTGCATCAGGGCACGGATCTGCTCCATGATCTCTTCACGCAGCTGAATTGTCCGCTCCAGGGTTTCGCCGGTTTCCAGAGCACTGTCCAGGCTGGCGTGCTGCTGCTTTTTGTCGGCGATCAGGCGATCAACACCATACAGGGCGACACGACGGTAGTCACCGATAATCCGGCCACGACCGTAGGCATCGGGCAGACCGGTGATAACACCAGACTTCCGGCAGGCACGGATAGAAGGAGTGTAGGTATCAAAAACGCCCGCATTGTGAGTTTTGCGGTAGTCAGTAAAAATCTTCTTGACCTGGGGATCCAGCTGACGGCCATAGACTTCACAGGAAGTCTCCACCATACGGATACCGCCATTAGGAATGATGGCCCGCTTCAGCGGTTTGTCCGTCTGCAGACCAACGATGGTCTCCAGGTCCTTGTTGATGTAGCCGGCATCATGGGAGTTGACGGTGGAAGGCAGGTCGGTATCAAAGTCCAGAGGCGCGTGGGTGCGGTTCTCTTCCTTGATACCCTCCATCACATCCGCCCACAGCTTATCTGTGGCTTCAGTGGAACCGGCCAGGAATGCATGGTCACCTTCGTACGGGGTGTAGTTCTTCTGGATGAAGTCCCGAACGTCGATACTCTCAGACCAGTCACCCAGCGTAAATCCTTCCCAGGCAACGGGCAGCTCATTGGTAGTTACAGTCATACTAAGAGGCTCCTTGAGATTGGAGAAATCTTTTGAAATGCTGTTGTCGGGTCAGTCAGGCTTCTACGGATAGCTTTAACATCAACTTGATCTGCGTCAATGTAAGAAAAGGTCTGTCGGCGTATCGTTTTAACTGTCAAACGGACACATCTACTGGCCTGGTTCGGTGTCACCGTGCTCTTTAAGCCGACCCGGTGAAGTAAAATAATCGCAGTCAAAGTATCGCATATAGGGCAATCCCACTATCAGTGCTAATACTTATTCATTATTAAAGTAGAAACCTCACCCAACAAAATCTACCAATACAAACAAAACCCAAACACCTTCCCACCCTCTCGGATGAACAGAATTAGTTATTAACAATAAACAGACATTCAAAAATATTATGAAAGCAACGTCAGGCACTGGTTTTTGAATGCTATGCTTTGATCCAATTATTTCTAACACCTTTTTCTGCATTAATAACAACGCTCTTCGGAATACTCTTTTTTAAGGTGAAAATGGGATTCAAAACCCACGAACTGAGAGCAACCGAAAGTATCAACCCGATCAGACAACTTTAACGTTAATTTGAGATATGTTTTTAAGTACTGTTACCTATTCATCCCCTAAATGGGTTTGTCTACCATCGTGTAACAAATAAAGACATCCTCAGTATTCAGGAAAGATCCAAACTGGAGCTCCCCATGAGCAAGTACATTTACACAACTATTTATGAGCAATTCACCGGATTAAAGCCCCCCGAACCCAAAAATCACAAGCCACGCCGAAGAAGAGGTTATGGACACCCTTATCGTATGCGCCTGAATATGCAGGAAGATGAGTGCCATAACGAAAATGAAAACGATGTAATGCCGGGTGAAAACGACCGGGATTATGCCGAGCAGCCACCGGTAGCCAGTTTTCAGCCATCCATGGGCAATAAAGCACCGGTTCGCCGGTTTTCAGCTCAACGGCATCAGAGTGCACTCCCCGCCGGGAACAGCATTATGGCGACTCCGCCCATGAGCGATGAGCCAAGACCCCGGAAAGGGCCAGAACCCAAGGTTACGTACAAAAAGCGCAGACACTACAACCAAGCCTGAATTCAACAGGCTTATACACAATCGGTCATACATTGACAAACCCCATGACGGAACGGATACCGGGAGCCCCTCCCATCTCAATGTTTTTTTGATTGGCTCAGTTTGGAAGTGATTAACGCGCCAGAGTGATTATTGTCAGCTCTGGCGTGTTTTTATTACTTTTTTTCTTAGAAAATGATTTTAATAGAGGCGAGCAGTATTTGAGCTGAAAGAGCAAGACAAACGATTGCAACTCATGCTTTTCAATCCACTCTATTTATCAAATAGCTGTCGTAATCTGGAATCTGCCGATTGTGTGACTGAGCCAGCAACTGTGATGAAAAAATATAATCTGCAGAACTCTGATTACAGGCCACGGGGATATTCCATACCGCCGCAATACGCAACAAAGCTTTTACATCGGGATCATGGGGCATAGGCTCAAACGGATCCCAGAAAAACACCAGAAGATCCAGCTTACACTCCGATATCAGTGCACCAATCTGCTGATCACCTCCCAATGGACCGCTGATGAACTTATTCACTGGCATGGCCAGCTCTTTTTCCATCAAAGAACCCGTGGTACCCGTTGCAAATAACTCATGCCCTTTGAGACAGTTTTTATGTCTTAATCCCCAGGCAACCAGCTCTCCTTTTTTATTATCATGGGCAACCAGAGCAATCCGCTTTTTTTCTGAAACTTTATACTCTTTATAAATCATAAAAGACTCCCGAACAGAAAGAATAACCGTAAAAATGGATAGCAAAAACCTGGGAGCAGGTTCAAATATCACAAAAAGAGGCATTATGTTCCCTGAGCAAGGGCTTGATCAAGCAGATCCAGAGGAGGCTGACTGCTTTTTAAACATAACAATGACGGGACTCAATTCAAGGCTTATCGACGGGGAAATCACTCCCGCGCAGGAACGCGGGAGTGAAATAGGGAGAAAACCCTGAGACCAGGGTTCAGGAAAGGTATTTGATCATCACACCGGCAGCCACAGCGGAGCCGATGACACCCGCCACATTTGGCCCCATTGCATGCATCAACAGGAAGTTCTGAGGATTCGCCTCCAATCCAAGCTTGTTGGAAACCCTGGCGGCCATAGGAACGGCCGACACGCCAGCAGAGCCGATCAGAGGATTCACCTGGGTGGCTGAAAGACGGTTCATCAATTTGGCCATCAAAATGCCGCAGGCAGTCCCAATACAGAAAGCCACAACCCCAAGGGCCAGGATGCCCATGGTTTCCGGCTGCAGGAACTTATCCGCCACCAGTTTGGAACCCACGGACAGCCCCAGGAAAATGGTAGTGATATTAATCAGAGCATTCTGCGCCGTGTCCGACAAACGCTCTACCACACCACACTCCCTCATCAGATTGCCAAAGCAGAACATCCCCAGCAGCGGCGCGGCATCGGGCAACAGAAGCGCCACCAGCACCAGCAGCAGAACGGGAAAAGCGATTTTCTCCACCCGGCTGACCGGCCGGAGCTGAGTCATCACAATCCTTCGCTCTTCCTCGGTGGTCAGCGCCTTCATAATCGGGGGCTGAATCAGCGGCACCAGAGCCATATAGGAATAAGCCGCTACTGCTATAGCCCCCAGGAGGTGCGGAGCCAGTACGCTGGAAACATAGATGGCCGTTGGCCCATCCGCCCCACCGATAATGCCAATGGCCGCCGCATCCGTCAGGCTGAACGACATGACACCGGTATAATTCAGCAAAATCGCACCAAACACGGTGGCAAAAATGCCGAACTGGGCGGCTGCCCCAAGAAACAGCGTTTTCGGATTCGCCAGGAGGGGGCCGAAATCAGTCATCGCCCCTACCCCCATAAAGATCACCAGAGGCGCCACACCGCTGGCAATGGCCACCGTATAAAACTGGTAAAGAACCCCATTGGAATACCCGGCATCGGCCACCGCATACTCAACCATGGCCCGAGTCGCGGATCCCGCCTCCGAATAAAGCCCATACAGCTGATCATACGACGCCGATTGACTGCCTAAGGCATCGGCAATGGCCTGCAGGACAACCGGGTTGGCCTGATGCAAAGCCTGCTCTACGGCAGAATAGGCAAGCCCGGCCTCCGGTATATTGGCCAGTATGCCGCCAAAACCAATGGGCACCAACAGCAGTGGCTCAAACCGCTTGCGGATGGCCAGGTACAACAACCCAAACCCCACCAGCATCATGATCAACTGCCCAGCGGTCAGGTTATATAGCCCGGAGCCCTCCCAGAGCATCAACAGCTTATCCATGGGATCTCCTTATCAAGCCAGTGCCAGCAGCGTATCACCCACCGCAACACTGTCGCCTTCACGAACGCTAACCGATGCCACACGGCCTGTCCGGGGTGCCCGGACTTCCGTTTCCATTTTCATGGCCTCCAGAATCAGCACTACATCCCCTTCCTGAACCTGCTGACCGGAAGCCACATTCACCTTCCAGATATTACCGGCCAGAGGCGCTGGCATGGGTTCCCCCTGTTCATCCGCAACAGGGTTAGCTGCCGGTGCAGTGGAGGTTGTTGAAGCGACCTGGGTAACCTCTCCCCCTTCGGCAACCTCTACGGTGTATAGACTGCCATTGACCTTGACCGTGTAGACGCAGTTTTCACTGGCCGCCGGGGAAGCCGTTTTGGCAGGTACTTCAACCGCAGGCTCAGAACCCGGCACCGGCTCAAAGGCATCCGGGTTGCCCCGATTTTGCAAAAACTTCAGGCCAACCTGGGGGAACAGGGCATAGGTCAGAACATCATCCACTTTATTCTCTGCCAGGGTCAGCCCTTTCTCACTGGCCAGCCCCTCCAGCTCATCCGTCAATCGGTCAAATTCAGACTCCAGCAGATCGCCTGGACGACAGGTAATAGCTTCCCCTCCCTCCAGCACTCTTTCCTGCAGCGCGCTGTTAAAAGGAGCAGGCGCAGCGCCATACTCACCTTTCAAAATTCCCTGGGTTTCCTTGGAGATGGTTTTGTAACGCTCACCGGTCAGGACATTCAACACCGCCTGGGTACCGACAATCTGTGAGGTAGGCGTCACCAGAGGTATAAAGCCAAGATCTTCCCTAACCCGGGGGATCTCTTTTAATACCTCATCAAACTTGTCACTGGCCCCCTGCTCTTTCAGCTGGCTTTCCATATTGGTCAGCATGCCTCCGGGCACCTGGGCGATGAGAATCCGCGAGTCTACCCCCCGCAGCTGGCCTTCAAATTTCGCGTACTTTTTGCGAACCACCCGAAAATAAGCGGCAATCTCCTCCAGCTTATTGAGATCGAGCCCGGTATCACGTTCAGTTCCGGCCAGGGCTGCAACAATGGCTTCCGTTGGTGAGTGACCATAGGTCATGGACATGGATGAAATGGCGGTATCCACACGATCAATGCCGGCCTCTACCGCTTTAAGCAGAGACATAGACGACAGACCCGATGTGGCGTGGCAGTGCAGCTGAATTTCCAGGTCCGTTTCCTGTTTCAGGCGGGATACCATTTCATAGACGTCCGATGGCGTGATGATCCCGGACATATCCTTGATACAAAGCGAGTCAGCCCCCAGGTCTTCAATCTGCTTCGCCAGGGCAATCCAATTGTCCATGGTGTGCACAGGGCTAGTGGTATAGGAAATCGTGCCCTGGGCATGAGCCCCCTGTTCCTTCACGGCCCTCATGGCCTGCATCAGGTTACGGGGGTCATTCATGGCGTCAAATACCCGAAAGACATCCATACCATTGGCCACCGCCCGCTCAACAAATTTGTCAACGACATCGTCCGCATAATGCCGGTAGCCAAGAAGGTTCTGTCCCCGCAACAACATCTGCTGGCGGGTATTGGGCATTGCTTTTTTCAGTGCCCTTAGACGCTCCCACGGATCTTCCCCCAGAAACCGGATGCAGGCATCAAAGGTGGCCCCGCCCCAGGTCTCCAGCGACCAGTAGCCGATCTGATCAAGCTGCTCGGCAATGGGCAGCATATCTTCAATGCGCATACGGGTTGCAAACAGCGACTGATGCGCATCCCTGAGAACCACATCAGTAATACCCAGTGGCTGGCAGTTACCCACAGGCCCACTCCCCGCCAAAGGCTTCTTGATCTCAGACATAACCCTTAATTCCCCCGGTTATTAACTTTTATCGGTTGGTTCTTTTCTGGTTCTGTGCATGCGAATGGCAGCACTGATCACCGCAACCAGCTCAGTTTGAGGGGTCGCAGGCGATTGTGAAACGGGTGTCTTCTGCCTGGCTGCTGCAGGCACACTGGAGGGTAACGGCTCAGGAAAATACCGGCCAATCACCCTGGACATCAGGCTGGTTACCAGTACCAACATTGTCAGGAACAGGAAAACAAAACCCATTCCAAACAGCATCAGGCTTGAGCCTTCTGTGATCAGGTCCGATGGAGTCATCAAGTAAGTCCTTTGCCTGGTTATTTTTAATGGCTGTCATTGAAGGCCCGGCAATATCATTGACTGACCGAAGCCCTTCTTGTTCTCTGTACTGTACTTTTACTGCCTGACAGTGTCGCCTTCCATGGACCCTGGAGCCTGTCAGACTTACGACAATTTCGGCCTAAAATCCAGAAAGAACGGCCAGATTTTTCGATGAATTCGATTAAATAGGCCGACTATTCGCACGAATCCATCGAAAAATTTGACTCGTTCTACTGAATTTTATGCTCGAAAGCATAAGTCCGACAGGCTCCCGGCGCAGGTATTCTACTTTACATAGGGTAATAAGCAATCAGTCATCCAGACTATGCCATGATGGAGTCCGTAGATTGCCCCGTGCAACCGTAAAATGCATGGATTTATATCAATGAATCGGGCGCCTTCACCCGTCCCCAGACACGGATAAAGGCGTGGCCACCATTATCCGTGTCTGGCTGGAACAACATGGAGTTAAACCATGAGCAATCATAACGCTAACCAGATGAGCATTGACGGATACATCGCCGTGATTACCTATGACCCCGATATAGAGCTGTTTCGCGGAGAGTATGTCGGCCTTAACGGTGGTGCTGATTTTTATGGAGAAGACGTAAAAAACCTGCGTAGGGAAGGTGAGCTATCTCTGAAGATTTTTCTTGAAGCTTGCCATGAAGAGGGCATTGAGCCACACAGGGCTTTCTCCGGGAAGACGAACGCGCATTAATCCGGAGTTTCATAAGCCAGCGGTACTGACCACCCCAGGAAAAGTCATGGAACTTTACCAGGATGCGGCCATCCTTATCGCGGCAATCTGTGGCGGGATAAACCGATAAACCAGGCTCATACCAAATCATCCAGATCCACCTTCAGCGCCTGCGCCAGCTTCTTCAGGGTCTCCAGCGAGCCCTGCTTGCTGCCGTTTTCAATCTGACTCAGCAATGACGGCGTAATACCAACTGAAGTGGCCAGATCATTCTGCTTCAGACCCCGGTACTCCCGCCAGACGCGCACCGGATTCTCGTTAAGCAGCCGGTCCACCACACTGGCCGGGACCAGCTCATCCTCACCGCCGGCCAGTGCGGCCTTGGCTTCCCGATACATCCGGGCATCGTCCAGCTCCTCCAGTTTCTCCTGGATTGACAGGAACTCAGCGTAGGGAATCACCACAAACGCCGGTTTTCCTTCATGCTTAAGAATTTCCATACCGTTTTCTCAGTGCTTGTAAATACCACCTCTTGGCCCTATCCGGATGATGTTAATAATCAACCGGCCGTGGTCAATGTCGTAAATGACGCGCCATTCACCTACTCTCATTCGATAGCCCGGCTCGCCGTTCAGCTTCTTGATATGCCCGTTGCCTTGCGGCAGGGTATCAATCGCTGCCTGAATCCTGGCACGCTGTGGCGGAGGAATCTTTCGCAGAGCCCTGGCCGCCTGGCGCAGGTAGATCACTTCATACATAGGTGCAGCATAACCGCCAATTAACTAATAGTAAATCCAGATTCACCTAAAGTAAAGAATCATCCCATTAACCACAACTCCTGCCTTCAAACTACAGGAACACTCCGGTACGCTTCTCTCCCCCTGGCCGTCAGTCGCCGGAAATACCACTGCACCTGTTTGCTGGCATAGTCCTGCCGAATACAGTTGGGCGGGCTGGAGCAACATAGAGCTCATAAGTAATCATAACGCCCACCCGATGAGCATTGCCGGAAACGTCGCCCTGATTACTTGTAGCCGGTAACCTGCTGAAGAACCGAAAGAATAGCCTCCCCATCCCGGAGTGCACGGACACGCTCAAACAGCGCCTGGGCCTCAGGGTAGGCCTTGCGGAGGTAATTCAGCCACTGTTTCAAACGGGATGGATGATACTGCCACTTGCCATTCTCCCGGTCCCTTTCACTGAGCTGCAGAATCAGGCGAACCACCGACAACCAGGGCATCGGCCCCGTTCTCCTGCGGATCATTTCGGTAATATTGGGTGTCACCAGTGAGGCTCGCCCCACCATTAAGTCAGCGCAGCCCGTAACCCGTCGACATTCATCCGCATCCTTATGCGTCCAGATCTCCCCATTGGCAATCACCGGTATGGTCAGCTGCTCCCGGATACGCCCCACATATTGCCAGTGAGCAGGGGGCCGATAGCCTTCGGCCCGGGTGCGGGCATGCACTGCCAGCTCCGAAGCACCTGCCTGCTCAGCAGCCCTGGCATTTTCCAGAAACAGGGATTTGTCTTCATACCCCAGACGGACTTTGGCCGTCACCGGTAGAGATTCCGGCACGGCTTCCCGAACGGCCCTGACAATATCGTATACCCGGTCAGGTTCCCGGAGCAGAATAGCCCCGCCCTTATTTTTATTGACTGTTTTGGAGGGGCATCCGTAAACCATATTATATACACAAACCCAAATACCCACTTATACTTACATCTAGGCAGAAAAAAAGAATTAATTAAAACCCTTATTTTTCAATAACTTAGGTGCGCTAAAAACTGCGAATTACATACGAATTAAATCACGAGTTAATTCAAATTGGTTAAAAGATGAACAGAAAAGTCTACTCCTACATGCGTTTTAGTACGCCCGAACAAAAAGACGGGCACAGTCTGGCCAGACAGACAGACTATGCACGCCAGTACGCAGAAAAGCACAATCTGCTACTAGACGACACATTAAGCATGCGTGACGAAGGCCTGTCAGCCTATCACCAGAAACACATTCAGAAGGGTGCCCTGGGGGTGTTTTTCAGGGCGATTGAAGAGGGCATGGTCCAGCCTGGCTCGATCCTGATTGTTGAGAATCTGGACCGGTTGAGCCGGGCCAACATCACCGAAGCCCTGCCCCGGTTCATGGACATCATCAATAGCAATATCACCCTGGTGACGGCCAACAACGGTCGGGAGTTTTCCAAACAGTCCATCGACGCCAGCCCGTTCACGCTGTTTGAAAGCCTGATCGAAATGGTTCGGGCCAACCAGGAAAGCCAGCACAAAAGCGACCGGGTGAAGGACGCCATCGTCGCCCAGATCAAGCACTGGCAGCAGCATGGCTGCGGCAAGATTATCCGTAACGGCAGAGATCCTTTATGGGTTCAGCCAAACAAGGATAAGACCGGCTTCGACCTGATACCGGAGCGGGCAGATATAGTGCGGCTGATTATTGACAAATTTATGAAAGGCTGGGGATCTAGCAAAACCTGCAATTTTCTCAATGAACATCACCCCACTTTTAACAGAAACCGAAAATGGTATATCCCCTATGTGGGCAAAATAGTGCGTAGCCCAACATTATCTGGCGTTAAAACGCTTACAGTTCGTTCTACGCAGTACACAATCAATAATTACTATCCAGAAATCCTGAGTGCATCAGAGTTTGAAGAATTGCAAATTGCCATCAATCGTCGAGCACCAACCAAAGGTCAGAAAAAGAATCCAGGAATTATTACAGGTTTACGTGTCGCATACTGCGGCCATTGTGGAGAATCCATCATTGCGCAAAACCATAATGCTCGCTCTTACAAGCAAAAAAAATACAAAGTCACATCCGGATTGCGCAGACTACGATGCAATTCAGAGTCAAGCAAAAAGCCCTGCTACATATCCAAACCTGCTGAAAAAAACGGCTTGCGCAGCATACCAACCGCTCCCATCGAACGCGCCCTCCTGGACTACTGCGCTGACCAGATGGAGTTGGGTGCCATCCTCAACGACGACACCGACCAGACGCTGGCGTTGAAGGCCAGGCTGTCCAGCCTGCAGGCCGAGGCGGTCAAGTACGAAACAGGCATCACCAACACCGAGAATTCCATAGAGGCGTTTGTCATGAACGGCGGCGACCTCGAGGAGCTGACCAATATCCTCAAGCGCATGCGCACCAAGCTGCAACAGAAAAAGGCAGACATTGAAAAACTGGAGGGTGAGCTGCGTTACCTGAAGCGCCACAAGTCCAGTGACGTGATTGAACAGTGGCAGGCGGTGAAGGACAAAATCCATTCAATGGATGAGGAGGCGCGGCTGCTGATCCGGCAGATTGTCAAAAAGACCTTCAAGCAGATCCGGATTTTCTTTCACAGTTACAATCGTAGTGAGACTGGACAGACTCTGCCGCTAGAGGTGAAGGACGACGATATTGTTATGATTCTGACGTTTCATAACGATAAAACCCGGATTCTGATCATTGACCGAAAATCCGGGGACTGGGTGAAATGGCGTGACGTGACGTTCAATTCTGAAGCTTTTCACTCAGGCCTGGCGGCCGATCCTCAAACTTCTGGGCAAGACACTGGCTCCTGAACTCATTGCAAACATCATCAATAATCTTAGAAACAACCACCCGCTGCACCTCATCCGGCAGCGGGTTGGCCAGTTGATGGCCGTCCTGGTAAAGCAGAAACTGCAGCTGCTTGTAATCAACCACTGCTTCAATCATTTCAACGCCTCCATATCCAGCCGCAATTGACATCCACAAAGCAATACCTGCTCTCGCCTGGCCAGCTTCCGTTTGTTTCGCCTGCGCTCATTCATCAGGCCGCTGCCAATTTGGCCCAGGCGCTCACTGACCTGCATGTCAACCGTTAACGACTGCAGCTGATGGTAGCAGGGCGTGACCGCCTGCTCCTCCAGCTCCAGCCAGCGGTTGATAATTCGTGCGGTGAACACCGGACACAGGCTGGCTACCAGGTTAATAGACTCCACCTTGTTCAATCGGCAGATTTTCATGGGTCGGCCACCCTGTCTGGGACTTTCGTACTTTTGCTCAATTTGAGCTAAACCCCGTATGACGCCCTTTCCAGCCAGTTCCCGGATTTTCCTGAGCACATTTTTGTGAATCTTTTCAGTCAGCCGGGCAATTTCCAGCGACGTCATGGTCAGATCCTGATCCAGAAACTTCTGCTCAGTCAGTGCCGTTTTATTCATCTTTCAATGCCTCCCGCTTCTGCTTGAACGCCGCCCTTACCTCATCCACAAAATCCGCATGCAGGACACTGTGGGCACCACTGATCAACTCACCGGCCTCGGCCAGCTCTTCAGCGGAGGTGCAGTTATTGATCATCTCCAGGCACATATCCCGGTGGAGCCGGTCACTTTCATTGGGTTCTCGATCCACTACCTGCCCGTTTTCCCGCATGCTTTTACGCACCCGCAGCTTAAAGACTTCAGCCCGGTTTTCAGGTGCCTCATTAACACTGTCCTGTGTAGTTTCCTGTGAGTGCTCTATGTACTGGCCAGTAACTGTCCCTGCGGGCGGCGAGTCACTCTCCTTGCGGGCGGCCAGTGGCTCTCCTTCCGCCAAAACCGCCGCCACCCGGCTGGCCGGGGTCACGTCCTTTTCTTCGGTGGATGCCTCCAGCTCCTCCGGCGTGTAGATGCCCAGGATGACGTCCGGGCAGTGCAGCCGCGCCCAGCGCTTGATGGCGGCATAGGCCAGCTGCTGCTTCGGGTCGGTGGCCCACAGTGTGGAATGCCGTGGCCAGGCCTGGCACATCATCAACCGCAGCACCCGGGGCTGGTCTTCGCCCTTCATGGTGGCGCTGACCTCGGCCCACAGGCCGTCCTCGTCCTGGTCGTTCCAGCCAGGAGCCAGATAATCGCCCTTGTTGCCCTTCATTTTTTTGTGCTTGCCGGTGATCCGCTCCCAGCCATCGGACCAACTCACTTGCAGGCGTCCCTCAATGGGGGCATGGCGGTTGATGACCGCATTGACCAGCTGTGCCTCATAGCCGAGCTTGCCCTTGACCAGATGGGTCTTCTGGGCCACGGCATAGGGATTCATCCCCCAGGCCTGAGCCTGCAGGCACACCGCCAGGCAGTCGCTGGAATTACCCTGCAGGCACTCTGGCAGCGTGGCCTTGCCGCCGGCCATCAGCTCGGCAAACCGGGTGACCCGGTCCAGGGCGTCCATATCACCCAGCACATTCTGCTGGGTCATCAGTTCGTTGTTCATAGCACCGCCTTGTGGTTGAGCAGTTCATTGGCCTCGAACAGTGCCCGGTGGGTATGGTCCACCGCATGGGCCAGTGCTTCAATCGCCTGGCACAATGCCTGGGCTTCGGTGTTCAGGTTGACCATGCGCAGGTTGATGCTGTCCAGCTGGTCCGACAGGTTGTGCAGCGCAAACTCCAGCCACAGGTGCAGCGAATGCTCGCCCGGTTGTTCCAGGATCGCGCCCAGCTCATTCAGCCGGTCAACGCACAGTTCACTGGTTGCCTTGTCAGTCACGTTTGAACTCCCAGGCCGGCAGCGCCAGCTCGGTTCGGGTGGTATAGGCAGGCCAGGTGTCACTCACCCGGCACTGGTGCAGCCGTTCCATGGCAAGGTGCCAGCGCTCACGGGCCAGTTCGCAGCCGGGGCCGTCCAGAGTGTATACCTGAACCACAAAGGGCGGTTCACTCTCCACGGCAATGAACACAAAGGCGTCGCAGTCGATGCCAGCACTGTTGAGCGTGGCCAGGTAGTGGGCCTGCTGCAGGTGGTAGCCGTACTTGCTGATGGACCGGCTGAACGCGGACGGGCTGGCGCAGTCGGTGGTCTTCAGGTCGATGCACAGGTGGTCGGCCTTGCGCAACCAGTCACACCGGCACTTGATCAGCTCGCTGTCCTGCTCGCCCCAGACGCTGACCTCGGCCTCACCCCGGCTGAGCAGCTGCGCTGCCTCGGGATGGGCCAGCACGCTGTCGGCCATGCGCCGGGCCTTGTCGACCAGCTCGGGCTTGACCGTGCGCTGCTTCTGTTCGCTGGCCAGCAGAATCTGCGACCAGATGGGCGTGTCCGGGTAGTGGGTGAGAATCCGCTCGGTCAGCTCATCCTTGCTGCCGGTCTTTTTCAGGTCATGCTCCGTGCAGAATTCGCGCATGTCCTTGACGCTGTGCAGTGCGCCTGGGAAGTCCTCCGGCTGTGGTGCCACCGGGTAACGCTGGTCAAACTGGTTTGGCTCCAGCACCAGGCAGTGGGTCATGGAGCCGATTTTCATGGCGTCGCTTTCGCGCCGGGTCACCGGTTCGCCCAGGTATTCATGCCGGTAGTGGGCAGGAGATTTGAGGGCCAGGGTTTTCACCTGGCTGGAGCTGATGCCGGGGTCCGATCGGTAGCGGTGTTCCGGGTGGCCGTAGGCCACCAGGCCGGGGGTGAAGTCTGCGGGGGTATAACGGTGCATAACAGTGCTCCGTTGGGGATGGAGCACTGAAAGTTAGAATTGCTTTTTCGTTTCGTAAAATCGTCAATACGTATTTTTATAAAATATTCTAACTAAAATATTTTTAATACGATTATTAATCTAATAAACCAGAGTCACGCTTTTTACCACGGCCACAATGGCCCGGTTACTGAGTGACAGCGCTGGGAAGGCCTCATGTGGGCAGACCAGCCGGTGCCGCTCAGACGACATAACCAGCTCATGCAGGCACAGCGTGCTGAAGTCCAGAACGTACTGATCCCAGCCTGACTGCTCCCGTGGTACAGGCTGGTTGGTATTTCGGATGCTTGAACTCACCGACAGCACAAGATTGCGACGAAGGTAATCCAGCTCGTCAAGATCCTCGGGCGGCGGCTCACAATAGGCCAGCGCTCCCCGTGGCAGACAAGGTTCCATGGACGGCGTATCAATCTTCCAGACAAAGGCATCGGCTGACAACTCTATCGGTGCCGGCATTTTTTGAACGTTCTTGATGCTCTTGCGGTGATACCAGTCATCCAGATGGCTGCGGTTCAACAACGGAACAAAGGAGACCGGCACCTCAAGGCTGCTGTCACCAAACATCAGGTACTGGGTGGTGGTGTTCAGTGCCCTGGCCATTTTCTCCATGGTGGATGGCTTGGGAAGGCGCCCGCTTTTCAATGCACTGTTAAACGTTGAGGGTGTCATCCCTGCTGCGTCGCAGGCCTCTTTGACCGTTGCGTGCGTCGATTCCGCCAGGCATTCATGGAACCGATCCTGCCATGTTGTCATAACTGCTCCAGTAAACGTTTGCCAGGCTTTGATAAGAGTAAAAGTCATTTTTTCTTTTTGCTGATTTTTAATTAGTAGTCTTTAATCGTCATGTTGATTTTTATTGAATAATTTTCATCATGAGCAGTATTTCTAACAGTGATTTACGACGCTACCGGCATCAGCGCAAGCTGTCTCTGAATGAGCTGGCCAGTGAAATCGGCGTCAGCCCTCCGGTCATTCACCATCTGGAGCACAGGCACGGCCACCGCACCGTGCGCCAAATCCTCAAATACTGCAAGGAACACGGCCTTGACCCGGCCCTGTTTTATCCCTGTGACTAGGCCGCTGCCACCGCTCTGGCCTGAGTCCTTTGGCGCACTCGGGCTGCTGATGATACTCACCGGCGCACCTGAGTGCTACCGGCACGCCCGTCGCCAGCGGCTGCCCTGCGTTTGCCTGCCAGACCCGGACCAAGTCACCCGCTACCACTGGCCAGTGGCTGGCCTTGACCTGGTGCTCATCCTGTTCTGCCCGCTCACCGCCCTTCAGGATATATTACTTTGCGGCGAACTGCTGGCTGACCGACCAAAAATGCTGTCGGTACGCTACTGGCCCACCGACCGATGCCTCTTCTACCGACCATGAAAACCACCCTCAGCGCCAACGGCGAGCTTAGCGACGCACCGGGCATCAACCGTCTTGTGGATATAGAACGCAACAAGGCGAAATGGTTCCGCGACCTTGAATCCGAACCGTTGGCCGATCGCTCGCCACCGAGGGCCACGGACGACCTGTTCTGCGGTGTGCTCAAGGATGTGGTTGACCTGTGCTGTGCCCACAGTGAGGCGGTGGCCGTCGCGGTCGCCACCTATACCCTCGCCTGGTTCAGCGCATTGGTCGGCCCCCTGCGCTATTACCAGCTGGGTGATGAGCGGCGCCTTCTGAATGACTATTTTTTGCTGGTCGGCCCTTCCGGCCAGGGCAAGGGTGCCTCTGAGCATGGCCCGCGCCGCCTGTTTCACCGGGTTGAACAGATTCTGCAGACCCACCATGGCCAGGCCTGGCAGCGCGGCGAAGCCAATGGCATACCGGAGTATGCCTGGCTGGACATTCACGACGGCGGCCTCTCCTCCGGTGAGGGTCTGGCGGCGGCCAAGGCGGACCGGCTGAAGATGGGCAAGGATGAACCGCCCGTCGAGGTGGCCGACAAACGATTTTTGTTGTTGGAAAGTGAGTTTGGCAATGTCCTGAACCAGGCGCAGCGCCAGGGCAATACCCTCAGCCATGTACTGCGCACCGCCTATGACGGCAAAACCATCCGGCCACTGACCAAGCGCGACCGGGTGTGCGTCAGTGATCCCTTTTTCGTTCTGGTAGGAAACATCACCCCGGGCGAGCTCACCGGCCATGACCAGGGAGCGGTGATGACGGTCAACGGCATGCTGAACCGGACCCTGATGCTGTGGGTACGCACCGAACGGCGTGTGCCCATCCCCGAGGCGATCCCCCAAGACCGGCTGGAATCGCTGGCGCAACAACTGGCCCAGGCCGTGTTGATGGCCCGGTGCGGGCAGTGGGAAACCCATTACCGGAAACAGTCGGAGCAGGCCACGGCCATCGAGCTTGATGATGAGGCCCGGGCGCTGTGGATTGAGTCCTATCCGGAGCTGGTCAACCCGCCGGACTGTGAACTGGTGCGGGTGCTGTGTCGCCGTCACCGGCTGCATGTGCTGATCCTGTCGTCCCTGATGGCCCTGCTTAATGGCCAGCCACTGGTGAATCGTGAACACCTGGCCTCGGCACTGGCCTGGTCGGACTACAGCCGTCGCTCGGTGGTCTTTGCCTACCGCTATTTTAACCAGCAGCAGCTGTCGGAACGCTGCCGCCAGATGGGTTTGATGGCGGTCCAGGCCATCGGTGAACTCTGCCAGCCGCCGAATTATACCTGTACTCATACGGACCTTTATCGCTGGTTTAACAACCGCATCCGCCAGGACGAACTGAGCCACGCCCTGGACTGGTGCCTCAATTTCACGCCACCCCTGGTTCGCCAGGAGCGGCAATCCAGTGGTCGACGCGGTCGGCCAACCATCCAGCTGACGCTGACCGAAGAAGGTCGGCGGATGCTGTCAACGGGAGGGTGACAATGTACACCGAGCCCATCTATGCCAGAAAGATCAGCAAACTGCCTGAGTTCATTCACGAATTGCTGGTTGATCAAGATCTGCCTCCGGACCAGGTGGTAAGGAACACAAAAATCATGTGCAAAGGCATTCTGCGACTGATTAAGGAAGAGCGATCGAGTGATTCAGAGGAGAGTCAGGGCGCCGGGCGCTAGTAAAGCCTGCAAGCAGCCCCCTGATCTTTTCTCTGACGAGTCTTGTATGAATCAGGACGCCCGGCATTACGCACGCCGCCCCAAACGAGAAATGATCCCGCCCTGCACTGGTTACTAGCCAGGTCGGACGAGCGGGATCAGCCTACCACAGGTTTAGCAAGTGATAAACATTTGCAGCAGACCCCGCCATTCTAAGCCTTCGGAGACCACCATGAAACCGGACAGCCATCCGAAACAGACCCAGCGCCGCCTGATCCGCCGCCAGACCCGGCGCTATCTCAGCCAGGGCGGACGCATCCGCAAGCTTCCTGATGGCACCGCCCGTGGCCTGTGCAGCATTCGCCCGGATGAACTGGAAACCCTGATGGGCCTGCGCCATGAAATCTAGTGCCGGCAAGAAA
This sequence comes from Endozoicomonas sp. Z74, assembly GCF_057680865.1. Classification (NCBI taxonomy): domain Bacteria; kingdom Pseudomonadati; phylum Pseudomonadota; class Gammaproteobacteria; order Oceanospirillales; family Endozoicomonadaceae; genus Endozoicomonas; species Endozoicomonas sp. Z74. The sequence goes on along the minus strand of NZ_JBLYZI010000008.1, from coordinate 52,517 downwards.
GCCCGCCGCAAGGGTGCCTGCGGTGAGCGGGAGTTCATCAACACCGTGCTGCAGCTCACCGACGGCCAGGTGCAGCTGAAGCGCAATCTGGGCCAGAGTCGCGACGGCGGTGACGACACCGGCACCCATGACTACAGCATTGAGATCAAGCGCCACAGGACCGTCAGCCAGTACCAGCTGCGCGACTGGTGGCAGCAGTGCCAGCAAAACGCCGCCGACCAGGGCAAGGTGCCGGTGCTGGCCTTTCGGGCCGACAAGCAATCCTGGCAGGTGCTGATGCACCCCCACCGTTTTTTCCCGGAGGACGACGTGCGCGGCTGCGTGCGCATGGACGTGGCACTGTTCTGCCAGTACCTGATGTCCTCGGACAGCCTGTTTATTCGGGAGCCTGGCCATGCGCCGTCGCATCGATGCCATTGACCGGCTGCTTGAGGACTGGGCGGACTGGCGCCAGAGCTATGCCTCCCTGGACGGCAGCACCGGTGACTGTGTGGTGGTCCGCTTTCGCGAACCGGCAGGCACCTGGCGTGCCGGCAGCCAGCCGTTGTGGTCCGGCTTTATTGCCAGCCAGCTGGCGGCGCTGGACAGTCACCTGACCCTGGAGCTGGGACCGAAGCCGGTGGCGGTCCTGGTCATCCTTTACGGCGTACCGGGCACGCAGGAGGAGAAAGCCCGGCAACTACAAACACCGGTGAAGCTGTTGAACGAATGCCGTCGGCAGGCACGGGCCATTGCCCTGAAGCACCTGCCGGACCATCTGTCTGTGAGAGGGTTTCACCATGCAAATGTTGACCATCGCAGCAAAAAAATCGCCGATGGACGGCAATCTCAAACAGTGCATTAAACGGATTCGTCGCGAGCATAACCTGTGGACCCTGGAGTGCTGGCTCCAGCATGAGATAACCCACCGCGCCCGCAGGCCGGTGGTGGCAATGATTCATCACCAGGTCGGAGGACTGTATAAATGGACATGAGCTCACACCCACACTCTGGAGACATCATGGACCGCCTGTGGCGAACCGCAGAGCAGCTGGGACGGGTATCAATAGAGGAGGAACAATGCGGTATCTACTGCGCTGAAATTCAGTTCAGCCACAAAAGCTCACTGGTCTTTGCTAGAGGCAAAAGCACCGACGTCTGTCAGGCGCTGTCAACAGCTATCCGTGACGCCAGGGACATGGGTGCGAAAGAGAATAATGGAAGACAGTAACAGGAGGGAAGACAGGAAGGGAAAAGACTGCGGCCAGCGGTGATGTCAGGGGTGGCCGCAGGGAAACGTCTACTCAGGTGGGAGTATAGCGGTATGAAAGTGGATGTGAATGGCGAGCAGTACACCGCTGTGCAGAAATACTGCAACCGGTGCGGTGAGTTTTATCCGCTGACCCGCGAGTTCTGGTACCGGGACAAGCGCTCGGTGGATGGGTTCAGGCATTGCTGCAAGGGATGTTATTCAGAGCTGCCGTCGGTGCTCAGGCGCAGGGTGCCTCCGGCGAACCGGAGGACTTGAAGCCCGTCAGAGCGGGGACCCTGTCAGAATAGCTTGTCCGTGTTCACTTCATTGGCACCCAGTCCCTTGCCGATCAGCCGGGCATAGCGATCATCATCGTCATCCAGGACCGCAAGGATGATCTGTATATTGTCGGACAAAGGTTTCAGCAGCCGGTTCAGAGCATGGCAGACCGAGACCTTGTGATCCGGTTTCAGGTGAAGTTCCGCCAGTAACAGGCTGTTTTCAAAACAGGTGACGGTGCTGGCCGGGTCGACCAGGTCACGGATGGCCTGGACCGTATCGTGAAGGGAAGGCATGGGTGGGTCCCTGTGAGCAAAAGGACAATAATAGACCGCAATCAACCCTGCAGCTCATCAAACCAGTCTGGTCGTTGTGGCCTCGGCTGGTATTTCAAATCGTAGTCCCGAAGCCGCTGGCGATAGTCCAGTATCTCCCGGTGCCGGTCACTGCCGCGCACCTTCTGTCCTTTATAGGTGGCATCCTCCGGCATCAGCTTGTCGGTCATCAGCAGTTCGCTATCCCGCCACTGGCGCTCGAACCAGACCTCGGAGCACAGGTGCGCCTCCTGTTGTTGCTGGCGCTGACGGATCTGCCCGTCATCCAGCCCCAGGCTTTTCAGGTAATCCGTGCTGACGTCGGTCTCGACCGTGCCGTCTGGGCCGAGAAACTTGAATGGGCGTTTGGTGTTCATGGATGAAGAGCGTTGTCGATGGCGGGAATATCAATGGTGGTTCTCAGGGTCTGCCAGTCATTGTTTCTGATCTGGACCACCATCAGCCCGTCGGTTTTGGTGGCGCGGGTGGCGTTGTAGTTGGCCGCGCTGGGTTTCTGAAATTGCCACAGGCAGTACTGGTGACGCACATGGTCTGCCTTCCACTGCAGGTTATTGGCCAGGGTCGCGGTGTGGGTCTGGCCAAACGTTTTATAAAATCCAAACTCACCCACCTCATGCCAGACATCGGTGATGTCTTCAGGGTTCACAATCTGGAAGGTGTACCAGGAATCCCCATCCACGGAGCCCAGCGCCTGCGTGTAAATCCGGATCTCATTGATGGCGATGGCATTCCACCGCAGCCGGTTGGTGCGTATCGGTCCCAGGTTATAGGACGCGGCGTACAACGGCATGACAATCTGGCGGGTCTGCCAGCCCGGTATATCCATCAGTACCCGCTGCGCCAGAACCAGCGGTTCACAGCCCACCGGCACCTGCGGGTTGTCCACGTAATAGGTCGTCTCACCATCACCCATGGGGTCGCAGAGGTACAGCTCCTGTCCGGTATAAATAGTCGAGCCAATAATCACGCCGCCGGTCATGGTGGCACCGTCGATGGTGGTGCTGGTAATGGTGGTACTGTTGATGGCGGACCCGGTCATGGTGGTGGCATTGACCGTGCCCTGAAAGGTGCCGTCCGTCGCCGAAATGACGCCGGCAAAATCCCCGTTGCGGGCTTTCATGGAGCCGTCGCCCAGCACCTGGAACGGTGCGTTTTCTACCTGCGCCTGATCCGCCCCCGCCCAGAATCGGATGTTGTCCAGCTCAGTATTGCCCGTCTTGCTGGCCCCGTTCATGCCTGCCTGGTGCTGGCCACTACCTGCGGTAATGGTCGTCGCCGATGAAATCTCCCGGCCGGTGATGGCATCCGCCGCCACCTTGCCCGCCGCCACTGAATTCGCCTTGAGCATGGGCGTACTGATGCTGTCCGGGCCAATCTCGGTCTCGGTGATCTGCTTCGCCTCGGCCTCAAACTCACCGCTGAACGCCAGGTCGGTGGCACCCCAGTGGTCCACCCAGGCGAGCTTCACCCACCAGTGGGTGTTGACCGGCACCGGTACGCTCATCAGGGCATTGGGCGAGCTGGCCAGCAGGTTGCCCGCTGACGGCGTGAAGCCGCTGTGCTGCTCGCCATAGACCCGCAGCTCCCGGATGTCCGGGTCGCTGGCCATGGTGCATTGCACCATCAGGGTGTTCAGCAGCCCGGTCACCTGGACGTTGTCCGGTATGCCCGGTGGCGGGTTGGTGGCGGTCAGCTCGCCCGCCTCACCGGTGACGCCCTCGGCATTGCGGGCGCTGACCTTGACGGTCAGGGTGCGACCGGCCGCGTCCTGCTGTGCGTCGCGGTAGTGGTACTGGTAGTCGGTGATGGCCCGGTCCAGGTACAGGGATCGCACCATGGCACCCAGGGACCACACCTCGACCAGATACTGCGCCGCAGCGGGTTCCTTGTCCCAACGCACCTTGAGGGCGTCCCCGGTGAACGGCTCGGCCAGCACCGGCAGCACCTTGCCCGGGGTGTCGAAGTCCGAACCGGCATTGACGTCAATGCTGGCCCAGTCACCGCGCACCGCACCTACCGCCGCGACACGGCAGGTAATCAGCCCGGCCTCGGCGGTGAACTCATGCTGGTTGATAAACGACTGGCCGCTGCCCGCCGGTTGCCAAGTCTGTCGGCCATCGGTGCTGTACTCAATCAGGTAGCGGTCGGCACCCACCGCCAGCGCCCAGCTCAGGAAAATCACCGGCTGCCCCACGGTACCGCCCTGGGTGGCGCGCAGGTCTTCAATCTTGAGGCCGGGTGGTTGCGGCTTGGGTTTGGGCAGCGGTGGCGGGATCTTGCCCTGATCCACCGTATGGACAAACTCGGATTCAATGCACCCGGCAATGTTGACCTTGTTGTCCGCCTCCGGGGTGATGGCGGTGATTTTCACCGGCCAGCTGACCTTGCTGCCCTGGCCGATCAGGTAATGGGTCGGCTCCCGGGTGCTGTCTTCTTCTATATAAGGAAGGGTATCCAGCGCCCGCACCTGGTTCGGCGCGCCCTGCTCGATGGCAATGGGAGCCGAGGGCTGACCGTGGCGATCCCGCAGGATCAGGTACCAGTGCTCACCGTCCAGCTTCACGTCCGCCGACAGGGTCAGCACCGCGCCCTCTTTCGCCAGCACCACACCGCCGAACAGCTGACCCGCGCCCAGCAGGTCATGGTTGATGATGACCAGGTCACCGAAGGTGGGAATGTGGCCTTCAAGGCCAGTGGTCCAGCTAACCATCTGCCGCCGTTCCCGGTTGCTGGCGGCTAGGTACATGCCCTCGCGCCAGGCCTGCTCGTACCGGGTGCAGCCGAACAGGGTCACCTCCTGGGGGTTGTCGGCGGTGTCATCGGGCAGCTGGCACAGCACCGTGGTCTCGGCATAGTCCCGCTCTTCGTCCCAGTAAGTGATCTTGACCGCGTCGGCGGTGCGGTCATCGTGCATGACGTAATCGACACTGAAGTCGCTCATGTTGGCCATGCCGAACATCTGCGCGGGGGTCTCGATGTGCTGGTCGCGGATCAGGCGGATCCTATTGCCCTGTCGCACCGGGCCGCTTCGGCACACCTGGCCGATCTTGCCCAGGGCATCCCACAGGGACTGCTCGGTATCAAAGCGGCCGTCAAACCGGTCTTCCCTGGAATCAAAAAGGCCCCCTAAATACAGGAGGCCTTGAAGGTCAATCTCACGGTCGGCAAAGTCGCCCCCGTAGCGCGATCGAACCGCGTCGGCAAACGCCCAGGCCGGGTTGCGGGTTAACTGCGGCTGGCTCCAGCCCTGTTCGGACCAGACCGGGATCAGCCGTTCATTCAGGACATTCACCAGTCGGCTGGCGCTGTCGGACAGGTTGGCGCTGGCCCGGACCCGCATGGCCAGAAGGGTCACGTCGCCGTATTCGTTGTCATCCACCAGGTAGCCCTTGATGGCACCCAGGGAACAGTTGGTGACCTCGTTGGACGGCGATTCACCGGTATGGCGCTGAACCGTGACCCGGTAGCGGCCGGGTGCGACGTCTGCGGCCAGGGTGCGGCGGATGGCCGTGCGGGTGCAGCCGCTGATACCGCCATTGAAAATACTGGCGCCCTCTCCCGTCGGTTCACCGGCGTCGTCAATGGCCTCGGCTGTGATCTGAAGATGCACGCCGATGGTGTATTCATCGCCGTTGTCTTCATTGACGCCCATCAGCCCACCCGGGAACACCATGTCCACGGCAATGCGGCTGATCTCGGTAGCCTGGTCGTTCAGGGTGTACGGGCCGAGGGTAATGGGCTTGCTCATCTCCTGCCCGCCCGCCTCCGGTGCGGTGACCACGGCGGTGTGGAACAACGTCACCTTGCCCAAAGGCGGCACAATCTCGGTGCTGACCTCGGCAAAGTTCTCGATGGGCGTATTGTCCAGGCGAATGTCCGATACCCGGTTCTCCCCCTGGCCGATGCAGAACAGCTGGTAAAGGTACTGCTCATTGCTCTCGAACTCGGTATAGGGCTGGGCGGCAAAGTCGGGATAAATCCGCATGCGCCCGTAGTTCACCGGGATCGGCGAGCCGAGGCGGGCAGCGTTGCCCTGGGCCTGCAATGCGTAGGTGGGCGAACCGGTGGACGGCGTGGCGCTGTTGGGCAGGCCGGGGGGTGGGAACACGGCGTTGATGAGCATGGCGCCGCCAACCATGATGGCACTGGCGGCCATGCCAGCAGCAAACGAGCCAGCTTGCAGGCCCATAAACCCTGCCGCAGCCAGGCCACCGGTCCACACCGTCAGGGCAATCATGGCAATGGCCGCCAACGGATTGGTACCGGAATCCCCACCGGTGGGCAGCGTGACAAAACAAACCGGCCCGTCAATGGGCTGGTCATACTCGGCCCTCAGCAGCTCACGGCCGCTGTAGACGCACACCGTGGGCAACCGGTTGAGCCGCGCCTCGCCGCCATGGTCGTCCAGCCACTGACGGATGGTCAGCGGCTGGTCGATGGCGTAACGGGTGACTGAGTTAAAATCGAAAGGGTTATCTAACCAGTAGACTTCGGGCTTGTTCATAGGAAGTAAACAGCCCAATTGGGATCGGGCTTAGTTTGGGCAGGAAACCTTGATTTGATAATGCCCGCGCTGGATGCCTATTGCTGAATCTGCACGTGGGTAAAAGTGCTCTTCTATTAGAATTGGATTTGGGCAAGCACTGCCGAGCATTTGACGAATAACTTTCATCCTGTCGCCGGGTTTTGACGTATCCCAGCCAAAATCGACATCACGTTCAATCCTGACGTGATAATCAAAATCTTGAGAATCTGATGGTATGAATGAATAACGACCAAGACTTATGTTGTGATCAATAATCGATGACCTCGTACACCCCGCCACCCATACCACCGCCATCATCACCAGAATTCGCTTGAACATGACCATCACCACCGCTTGTAAAAACGGCGGTTTTATCACAGCTGACGTGCCGATAGAACCTCGGATTACACCAGCCATTGAGCTCCAGGGTAATGCGGTCCTCCAGCACCACTCCGGCGCGGCGGTGGCAGTGCAGGAACCGGCCGCCGCTGATGTCCAGCCACAGGCCGCAGTGGGTGGCGCGGTGGTGTCCGGGCGTAAAGAACACCAGGCACAGGTGCTGGGGCACCGGTATCCGCTGCCAGGGTGACAGGTTGGCCGGGTCCTCAAACGCGTGCAGCACCTGCCGCAGGTTTTCGGCGTCAATGACAATGGCGGGCAGGTCAATGCCCAGGTGGTCCCGGTAGACATCCCGCACCAGGGTCCAGCAGTCACGGGTGCCGTTGACCCAGGGGCGGCCGATGTACTCATGCCAGGCCGGGGAAGCGGTCACTGGTGTAGTTCTCTTTCGGGAACGGCAGGTTGGCCGGGTTGATGTGGGCTGCGGTCAGGGTGACGCTGGTCATATTGGCGCTGGCGTTGCGGATGCCCAGCTTGATATGGCTCAGGCGGGTGACGGTGTCGCCCTGCTCGCCCTCTTCGATAAGGTACGGCCTGAAAATCACATGGATGCTGTCGCCAGTGCGGCTGGCAATGTCCAGGTATGGCGTCATAAAGCCACTGACGTTGTCCACGGTAATCTGTAGGCTGGGGTCCGGTTCTTCAGAAATGGGCGGGCGTTTCAGGCTGAAGAAAAACGGCGTAAACAGGACGGTGTCGCCGGTCTCGATCTCGGCGGTCAACGGGTCATTGTCGGCAACGATGCGCAACGGTTCGGTGAACTGCGGGTGGTTCAGCTCCAGGGTATAGAGCATCACCCTTGTGTCATCGGCGTTGGCGTAGGCTTCCTGTTCGGCGGGGGTCACTCAGGCAGCTGCAGGGCAGCCAGGTCATGGACGGGTTCAACCCTGATCCAGGGCGTACAAATTATCCTGAAAACCATCGTCCTGCAGTATATCCAGCAAATCCTTCAGGCATTTTTTCATGCCCTCAAAATCATTCACCTTCAGATCCCGCTGGGCATCATCGGCATCCATCCGCCGGAACGAACGATAAAACCGGTCAATCTTGTACTCGCCCTCAATCACCGCACTGACACCTTCGGCCAGTACCTGTCCCAGTGCCATTCTGGCATCGTATTGAAGCTTCATAGATCAATCTCCTGTTTGCCTCGTATCACATTGTCCAACAGCTTTTTGAATGCCCCGTTGGGGTCAGTCTCATGCAATTTCACCAGTTCCCGGTCTGCCCGGGCTTCAGAATTACCACTATTCAGTGATGAATTATCCGGTATCCACTCACCTTCCTTTGTTGAAATCCAGTCACCCTCCCAGGGTCGCTGGTACTGCATCTCGATAAACCCGTCCGGGGCTGACATGCCCTCATCCAACACCCGCTGTTCTGAGGTTCCGGGCTTTGAAAAATACTTCATGGCCATGGAAGGTATTTCCTAAATCAGGGTGACGCGAACGTGGCAGGGGGCAGAAGTCAGGGAACTGGTCAACGGCAGGGCACTGCTGCTATGGACCGGACTCGACCAGGCTACATAGCTCTGGTTGGTCTGCACCACAATGCCCTCGCCTTCAATGTAAGAGGCCATCACCCCACAACCTTTGCCCTGGGTGTCATCCCAGAAACTGTAAGGCGGCCCCCAGACACCATTCACCTGGATTTCCGCCACTACATCCACCGGGGTATTATTGCCGTAGGGGTTCGGTTTAACGTAACGGGTATTTTTGGCCACCACACCGAAGTCGATTAGTTGGGTGTTGGAGTGATTACCAGAGGGGTAGGTAAGAGTCATGCGGGAGGCATAGCCATTACCCATCCCCGCCACAAACACATCCCCGGAGGCCTCCAGCTCCCAGAGGTTATCCGATGTCGATCCACTATTGAGCCACCGGGGCAGTGCTCGCCATGTCTTGCCACGATCCTCACTGATCGACGCATTGCCATACTTAAGCCCCGCCACAAACACATCTCCCGAAGCCGCCAGGGCGTAGATGTGGCTCGATGTCGCTCCACTATTGAGCCACTGGGGCAGTGCCCGCCACGTCTTGCCACGATCCTCACTGATGGACGCATAGCCATACTTAAGCCCCGCCACAAACACATCACCCGATGCCGCCAGGGCGTAGATGTGGCTCGATGTCGTTCCACTATTGAGCCACTGGGGCAGTGCCCGCCATGTCTTGCCACGATCCTCACTGATGGACGCATAGCCTTGTTCCATCCCCGCCACAAACACATCACCCGAAGCCGCCGCGCGGAAGATTTCACCCGATGTCGATCCACTATTGAGCCACCGGGGCAGTGCCCGCCAAGTCTTGCCACGATCCTCACTGATGGACGCATAGCCTTCCCCCATCACCGCCACAATCACGTCACCCGAAGCCGCCAGGTAATTGAGATCCATGTCACCCGATGTCGCTCCACTATTGAGCCACCGGGGCAGTGCCCGCCAAGTCTTGCCACGATCCTCGCTAATGGACGCATAGCCATACTTAAGCCCCGCCACAAACACATCTCCCGAGGCCGCCAGGGTAAGGATTTTGCCAGCCGAACCACTGTTCAGCCCCCGGGGCAGCGCCAGCCACGTCTTGCCACGATCCTCGCTGATCGACGCATAGCCTTCACCCATCCCCGCCACAATCACATCACCCGAAGCCGCCAGGCCGCAGATGTCATAATTTCCTCCACTGTTCAGCCCCCGGGGCAGCGCCTGATAATCAATCACTGCCTCTTTATTCACTTGAATGGAATAACTGCTGGTCCTGGGGTCCGTATCCTCCCCATGGTAAACAATTGCCTTCATGCCCTGCTGGGTCGGCACAAACGGCAGGGTCTCACTGCCAATCGCCTGGTAAAGCTCCGCCGCCTTAGCCTGGTCAAACGTGCCCCCGTCCAGGTGCAGCCATTTGGCCGGGACCGGCATGGCCTCCGGTATCCTGGCCATGGTAGCCATCAGCTGCCCGGCATCCGCTGCCGGGGGTGGAAAACCTTCATGGTAAACCCGGTGTTGACCCTGAGCGTAAAACTCTCCCGTGGTCATCACCCCACCACTTTTCGTCAGATCCGACTTCACCGCCTCCGAAAACCCATCCGGCAGACCGGTTTCACTCAGATCCTTCAGCACCCAGTTATCAAACGGATAGTCCTGCTCATACTGCACACAATGAATGTCTTGCGTTTGTTCTGTTTCACTTCTGTTGTCGTGAAGAAAGACTTGCAAGCGATGATGGCCATAAGTGATATCACTGTCATCCAGCACCACCCTCAAACCCTGGATCAAGCCATTGCCGGTGCCATAGCCCGATACGGCCAGCACATTGATCGACGGAACCCGGCCAAACGTCACCGTGGCATAAAACTCCACCACACTCTGATAACCCGATACTCGCTCCATCAACCGGAACCGGGCACAACACCGGCCTGAACGGGTGTCAGAAACCTGCGCCAGGGTAAACCACTGCCCCCCGGGTGGAATAACCGCAGACAAAGACACCGCATTGCGAGCAGCAAACTCGTCCGGCCCCGATTCACCCAGCTTGTTCGCCTTGTCCGCCTCCGGGTGATAATCGCTGTAATACAACCGCTTGAACGAGCCATCCCAGTAACAGGGCTGGTTATTGGTATCCACCCCGATACTGACATTGCCGCTGTCCGTCACTTTCCTGAGAAATACCCCGTTGGCATTGGCACCCAGCTGCAGCTTGTCATGCTCCCCGTTGTTGATATTGACGGTCTTGCCACTGGCCAGCTCTATACTGCCACCAATCGCACCACCGGTATCCGAGCGAACCAGCTGACTGGCCTGCAACCCATCCACCGTATCTGCATCGAGACCCGATCCAGCGCCCTGGTTGCCTTCATGCCATATTTTCTTGAAAGGCTTCCAGAAACCAGGGTCTGCACTATTGTTATGCGCCGAACGCCAGGCCAGAAAGTCACTGCCATTGTTACCGATTAACTGAAACATCCGGGTGGTCTGGGTGTTACTCCCTCTCACCGTCAATACGGTGCTGTAACCAAAGGGCCACTCATCAGGATTTGAATCCACCACACTGAGCGAGACGCCAGCCGGATACTCTGCCGCTGACTGACTTGCCGACGTTGCGTTGAACTTTGGAAACACACCCGCCTGATCTACCACCAGGGTGCCCGTCATGGTGCCCCCCGCCTTGTCCAGCTTCTTCCGGTCCAGCTTTTTTGCCGCTGACGCAGAGGCCGCAATCACCGAACTTTCAACCGCCAGGTCATCGGTCACCGGCCGGTCGTTGTTGTCAATCCGGAACCACTCATCTGCCACCGGGTCCCAGACAATATTGTCCCCGGTTTCATAACGAATGCCCTGAATATCACCGGCCGCTGAAATCTTGTAAAAGTCCGGTGTTTCAGACACCGGTGGCGCCCCCTTGCTGGCATCCCAGGCTCCCCGGAATACCAGGGCATTGACACTGGTGCTGCCATAATGCTCGGACACTTTTGCCCAGTGATAGGCCGAAAACTGCCCCGGCTCCACTTCGGCGTCCTCTGGATTCTGTGCCCACTGCTGCGCCTTTGTTTCACTGGCAAGCGCCTTCTGCTGCGATTGCGACGATTCTGTTTCAGACTCTGACGCCTTTGACGCCGAACTGGCCGCCGCCGTTTCGCTTGTCCTGGCATGACTGGCACTTTCCCCGGCAGCCTGTTCGGAGCCCTGGGCGGTTGAGGCCGCTTGTTGAGCCCCCACCTCGCTGGCCCTGGCCTTGTTTTCAGAGTCCAGGGCATGGGTAGCCGATGTCCCGGCAGACAGTGCGCTATTACCCGCTTCAGTCTCTGACGCTTTGGCGGCACCGGCTGAAGCCGTGGACTCACTGGCGCTGGTCTGGGCCTGATTGACGGCCGCTTCCAGGGAGCCGAACCGCTGCTCAATCGCTTTCTGGGTTTCGCCGTAGGTGTCCTCAACCATTTTTTTCGGGGATCGCACCGTATTCCCTGGTGCCACTTCCACCACGGTATCCTCGTCCCCGGTAACAATGGCATGGGTGAGGGTGACATCCCTTTTCAGCTCATCGGTGGCTTCAATGATCTCCTTCTCAATATTACGGCTCATGGCGAGGCTCCCCATAATGTCGGCCAGCTCTCATGGACAAATCGGTGCAGCGGGTCATCGAAGGTACCGTCATGGATACCGATGGCATCCAGTAGCCACCACATCAACTGATCCTTCGGAATCACCGGCGGTTGTGGCAGATACAGCTGCGCGGTGATTTCAAAAAACTCACGCACCGGCTTGATGGTCAGTGGTCCGTCGAACCGGGCAATGGTGGCAGCCATACCGGTGTAGTCCGGCAGCTCAATGGTGAACCAGTCACCGCCCGCACTGCGATGGAACTGCTCCAGCGTCTGGCACTGGTGGTGGTCGCAGATAAAACAGACGGTGTCGGTAACACCCCGCCTGCGCACCTTGCGGCGCTGGCGCTGCCAGGCGTCGAAGGTCTGCGGTGCAGGCTCGCCCTTGAGGTTGCGGCTGTAACCGGCACGGCAAGGCTCAAGCGTGGCCGGGAATTCCATAGTCAATCTCGCATTCGCTGGACAGGGACCAGTTACGGCCATTCAGGCTGGCCTGCACCGGGGCAGCGAACCGGGCACGACCGGGGCGGCCAGCCCACTCCACGTCGAACCGGGACACGCCGTCGTGCAGCCGCCAGCGATGCCAGCTTTCAAAGATTCGGAACTGGGTCTCGGTGAGGGTCCAGTTCATCTGCAGGGTCTGGCGATGGTTCGGGTTAATCACCCGGGTGCGCGGTGAGATGTCACCCTCGCTCTCCAGGCGCCCTTCCGCCGTGGTGAAGGTGCCGCCCAGCTGTGGTTCGGGCAGTGCTGCGGGGTAGTAGGTCATGCTCTACACTGATCTGCTGTGTTCTATTAACGGTTAAGTGAACATCAATGACCCCAGAACTACGAAGCTTCCTGAACGCTCATGTTCCGGATCACCACATTTCTGAAAACACCCGCTCGGCCTGCTTTCGTGTCAAATGCAAGCAGGGCCAGTTTTATTTCGGTTTTGCCCGTTACGGTGGACGGGAAAAAGCCTTAAAGGAAGCCCGCAGGTTCCGTGACCGGTTGCCTGACCACGAGATCACCACCGCGTATGACCCCGACCGAATCCCCAGCTTTGGCTCTACCGGCTATCGGGGTGTGGTCATGAAAACATTAAGGGGTGACCATGTCGGGTACGCTGCCATCTGGCAGGAAGGATCTCCCGGAGACCGGACCCAGCAAAGGAAGTACTTTACGTTTAACCAGTTTCCAACCCAGCAGGATGCCCTGGAAGCAGCGATCCAGTATCGTGACGCAATGGTGAAGCGCCATGCGATTGAAAAACATCTGGATGACTCAGGCATTCCCTGAATTGGTGCCTGCGGTGCCGCTTCCAGCTTCGGCACCGGGTCCGGTAAGGGTAAAGGTGCGCCATGAAATCGTTCATGGCGTCGCTGTGTTTCAGTTTTGGCCGCAGTGGCGGTTCGTCTTCAGCCACGCTGAACACTGCCAGGAACAGCTTGCAGATGCCGCAGGCCTTCCGGCGCATTCAATAACTCTTGCGACTCAGGGCATAGCGCCCCTCAAGGGTTCGGGCCAGTCCCTGTCCCCGGCTGATCTGTTCATTCATGCGGCTGTCCACCTGTTTCATGAACACCTCGACAATGTCGCCCTGGTCACCCTGTTGCGTCCGGGTTTCGGCGGTTTCACCGGGCTGGGTGTAGATGTTCACCTGGGTGTTGCCGCCGAGCTGGTTGTTGGGCACGATATTGCCGCTGTTACTGGCGGTGAACAGCTCCGGCCCTTTCTCGCCCACCAGGTAAGTACTGCCACGGCTGACGGGGCCGCCAGTGGCCTTGGCAGCAGGTGCCGCCCCTGAACTGGCCGGAGGTTTGATCCCGGCCGCACTGGAAATATTGGTGACTGCCTTGAGGAAATTCTCAGTGATCATTGATTGAATCATGATGCGAACAAGGTCGTTCACAATGCTTGTGGCGAGATCCCCAAAGGAGGCCTTTCCGGTCAAGACCATATCCGTCAGGTTCTGGCTGAGGCTGTTGCTCCAGTCCATGGAAGCATCGGCAATATTACCAAAAACATCCTTGCTATCTTCGGCAAAAATACGCATTTGCTCGTTCATGTATTTGAACTGGTCGTCTATTTTTTTCAGGTCGTTGTCCTTGCCGGTATTGACTTCAATCACCAGCGGTTTTTTAGTTTTTCCTTGTACCTGATCCAGTTCATCTTTCAGTGCGTTTAACTCTTTTGTCAGCTGGGCCAACTTTTCTTTTTCCTGCTGCAGGTTGGCCTGCGCGCTGACAGCCCCCATTATGTCACTGGTAGAGGCACCGGCTTTTTTACCGGCTTCTATGGTGGCCATGTAATTGGTCACCAGTTGTTCGCTGATGCGTATCTTTTTGTTGATGGCTTCTATCTGAAATTCCAGCGACCGAGCCGGAAACGCCTGAATGTTTTTGTTGAAGGCCTTGAAAAAACTGGCTCCGGCATTGCTCAAAGCCTCAAACGCTCCTGCCAGTTTGATCCAGATAGTGTTGCTTAGGGATTCCGCCTCTTTTTTGGCATTGGCAATGCTCTTCTCCATGTCCAGGAGCACCTGGATGTCCGTCTCGCTCAAGGCGACGCCCATATCCCGGTATTCCTGTTCCAGGGTGTTCATTTTACGCCCGTTATTCTCCAGTAACGGGATCAGTTTACTGGCGTCATTGGCGATGGCCTCCAGGTAGAACACCTGCTGCTTCATGGGCACGTTGGCGTCATCCATTGCCTTCTTGACCGCCAGCAATACGTCCGGCCCGCTTAACCGCTGAAGCTCCGACGCAGTCAAGCCAACCTGCGGAGCCACCTGTTCAAAAAAGTCTTTGAATTCACCGCCACCGGTGGCAATAAAGTCGCCCAGCTTATCGCTGACGTCCTTGCTGATGTCGCCCAGTTTTTCAGCGGATATGCCATAGCGCTCGGTGGCATAGGCCGCCGCCTGGAAATCCTCGACCGACTGGCCTGCCAGTCTCGCCAGGCCTTCTATCTCCCTGGCAGTGGACATCGCCCGGGTCAGGCTCCCCATGCTGGCCGCATAGCTCAGGTAAGTAGCAACAAGGGCTACCAGATTACGGGATACTTTGGTAAAACTGGCATTAACATCTTTCGACCACCGCTTTGTCTTGCGGTTGACGACCTGCAGTTCCTTAACGTACTGGGCACTGTTGGCGCTCAGGTCGACGACAATGCCGGCGAGTTTCAGAAAGGCCATTATCCAGGCACCTTTTATCCCAGCACCTTGCGCAGCTGCGCGTATTGCTGGTCCGGGGTGGATTCAACGGGTGGGTTCTGCAGGCTGAAATAGGCAATCCAGCCGGTGAGTTCGCTGGCGGGCAGCTGGCGAATCTCGGCCACGGTCTTGTGAAGACGCAGCGCCAGGTCGAACAGCAGGCGGTGCCAGCCATCGGCCTTCAGTGTTTTTTTTCCTGCTCAACCGCATCCGGAGTCAGGTGGCTGAAGGTCAGCGCCTTTTTATAGATGGCCATCACCGAGCTGGTGCCAAACCGTTCACGAATGACGTCCAGCTCTTTCGGCTCCGGAGTCCGCCCAGCCAGTGCAAAAGCGACCACATACGTGACATCATCCATGCTTACCTCATCGTCCTCACCCATGGTTCGCACCCGATCAATGACGCTGACTGGAAGTTCAAACACCAGAATACTGCGACCGTCCTCAAGCTTCATGGTGGTGGTACGAAGCGGCGGTATGGATAGAAGCTGCTCCAAGGTCACCGAACTCATGCGGCTTTCTTCAGGGGGTTAACGGTCCAGGTGACATCACCGGACTGCTTGCCAAACACCGTCCACTGCAGCGCTTCGCCCCCCTGCGGATCATTGATCTGCCAGCCGGACAGCGCCAGGGTAAAGGCGGCCGCGCGACCGTTGGACAGCTCCACCTTCATGTTGACGGAGGCGTTGTCCTTGGCCAGTTGCAGGAAGGTCTCCTGATTGGCATCACCCGGCACATCGTTGCCAGTGATCTCTTTATCCGGCGGTGTTTTCAACCCGGGTATATAGGTGCGGGTAGTCGCAGCAATAGGCGTAGTTTCGACAAACTCGCCCTGCTCGCCAATGGCACCGATGGTGCGGGCCTCGGCCAGCTCCAGAAACGTGCTGGTGTTTTGCGGGTCCTCAAAGCTGAGTGTGCTGCCGGCCCCGATGATGGCAATGGTTGATCCAGCCATGTCAGTTTCCTCGGTTTTCCAGGATGACGATGTCGGCGCGCAGGGTCTCCAGGCGCCGTTCCAGGTTTTGCCAGCGCACCTCCTGGACGCGCTCGAAGGTCTGCTGGGTGGCGGTCAGCTCGCCAAAGCGGTGTTCCAGGCGCATGCCCCAGACAAACAGGGTGATGATCAGCCCGGCGGCGGTGACCACGATGGTGACCAGGGCGGCCAGGCGTTCGATGTCAGGTTTCGTCAAAATGCGTAATCCAGGCGTGGTAGTAATCGTCAGCACTGGCCTTGCCCAGCCGGGTGTTCCAGTAGCACTTGGCATAGCGGGCCAGTCCGTTCAGGTCATCCGCTGAAGGCAACGGTTCAGGGAACCGCAGGAAAAACACCCGGGCCATGGCCGCCGCAAAACGCGGGTCAAACACCAGCCGCCACGGGTCACACGGCAGTTGCCGGGCAATCCACAGCTGCTTGCGCCGGGCATAGCCGCACAGTTCGCGAAACGTCGGCGGCTCAATCTGGAAAAACGACAGGGCCGGGCCGTTCATTTGCTGGCTGTAAAGGAAGCCCCCGGACTCGTGGGCACCGATCATGCAAATCAGGCGGATAGCCGACTCGGTGTGAGGCAGCCGGTAATGCTTCAGTGCGCCGGTCACCATGCGTCGGCAGGCGGAGCCTTCCGGCGTCATTCCCGATCCGGTTTGGTGATGGACTTCACCGCCCACATGGCGCCGTCTTCAAAGCAGGTCTGGGCCAGCCGGATGCAACGCTCGTCATGGCCGACGACCTCGATCAGGTCAATCAGCGCCGCCGCCAGTTGTTTCACTTCATCCACAGCCTTATCACCGGATGGGTTAAAGGTAACGCCGACACGGTATTCGCCTTCGGTCATCGGGTTGCTCCGTTGTGGTAAATAACAAACGTGAGAATCTGCCGGTGCAGCTTTGCGTTCTCTTCAAAGCCGTCCGTCGAGTTCTCAAGGAACACCCGTTGCACCGGGTAGCCACCCAGGCTGCCGGTGTACTGGTGGAGTGCGGACACCACTTGCTTCGCCAGTTGTTTGACCTGCAGGTATTTGCGGTTGTAAACGTCGATCTGGTAACGGGACTCGCGGATCTGGTCCACGACTTGAAAGGAGGTAGTGACAGGATCGCTGATCAGCGTATAGACGACGGCTGGCAGGCGCTCGCCGCGCAGCTGGCCGTAGATGGAGGCAGGCAGTTGTTTCAGGTGGTCAAACAGGCCTTGCTCAAGCAGCATGGTGGTTGTTTCAGGTTCTAGCAGGTTTTCTGGCCTGCCGTTTCAGGTAGGACGCCAGCCGCTTATCCAGCAGCGTCCGGAAATTCTGTACGGCACCGCGCCATCCGGCATCCACCACTGGCCGCATAAACGGCTGGGCCGGTGCCTGTTCGGTACCCATCTCCACATGGTGGGCGTAGGGCGTATAAGCCCCCAGGCGCACCTTGACCAGTCCGTTGTCTTCGGTGATGCCACGGTTGCCATGGCCGGTGCGGTTGATGTAGCTGCGTCTTCGGATACGCACCCGCAAGAAGCCGGGCCGGATCTCGACGGTGCCGCCGCGTTTGGTCTTGCGCTTGCGCGGCCTTGGGTCCTTGGCGATGGGTGCCCGAGCCTGGAGTTCCCGATACATGGGCAGCGTGGCGGACATCAGGGCGCTGCGCATGACCTTGGCACCGGCAATGCTGTCCTCACCGCTGATGGCCAGCAGCCGTTGTTCCAGCTCTTTCAGGCCGTGGATCTGGACGCTGGCGTCAATCATTGCGCTTTCCAGGTCATGGTCAGCAGCCGGTTAACCGGGTTATGCAGGATGTCCTGGATCTGCCACCGCTTCATGGGCCGGGTCAGGCCCAGCACCTTGCGGTGGTAGCAGACGCAATCCTTGTTGACGCCCAGCTCACGACACATCTGTGACAGGCTGTAGCCGTTGTGGTCCATATCCAGGATGCGGGCGCGGATGGTTTCTGAATTCATGTCAGCTCCGGCATAACCAGGGCATGCGGGGGCGGCTCAAAGCCCTTCAGGCGCATATCGCCCTGCTCACGGGTGGTGGTAATGTTCAGCCAGCGGTCCCGCATGTCGGTATTGAGCATGCCCACCACGTATAAATGGCGGTTCTGGAACCACAGGCGCCAGGTGTTGTCCAGGTCGTCCAGCAGCGGGTCATAACGGACGGTGACCACCAGGTCGTTCTGGCCCAGGAAACCGCCGGCGGCGTAGATCTCTTTCACACTGACCGGCCGTACCTGGGCAGCCCGGGTGGCCACGTCCTGCCAGGACAGGGGCTGGTCGGTGACGCCATCGCCCTCCCCGTCCGGTCGCTGGAAGGTAACCCGGTGGCGCAGTTTACCGGCGGGCATGGACGGCTCTTTGGATCACTGGGTTGTAGGTGTTCTTTGGGTTGGTCAGCAGGGACCGGTTGTAGTTAATCACCCGCATGGCCCGCTGGCGCTCTTCGGCCTTCATGCCGGGCATGTGTTTGTGGAGCAGCTGTATCCGCTCGTTGATATCGTCAAAGTCACGGCGACCGTGCTGTTTGAAGTACTCGCTTCTAAGCGTGGGAATATCCACCGGTGTCTCCCAGATGAAAAAGAACGTAGGGTGCCCAGAGGTCATGGCTGGCAGCGGGAATCTCGCTGAGGGTTTTCTCGGCGGTCATCTCCCGGTTCTCATACCAGTGCGCTACCTGCATCAGCAGCCCCTGGACAATGTCGGCCCAGGCAGGCACCTGCCCCTCCTCGATCTGGCTGGCCGGGGTGCCATGACTGACCAGGGTGCAGCCGGTAAACGACTGGAACCGGTCAATGGCGGCAGCGGCCAGCTGCTCCAGGTAGTCGTCCTCATCGTCCCGATCCAGGCGAAGCTGCTGTTTGATCAACGACACCGGCAGCACGTCAGCCATGGCGTTGCTCCTCCGGTTTCAGGGTGGGTGTTTGTGGCGGCAGAGGATACGGGACCGCCATGCGCCGGTTGATCAGGTCAATGGCACACGACCGGGGCATGTCCACCACCTGGTTTCTCTGAAGCAGGCCGAGGTCGGTGGCAAGGGTTGCCAGCAGCCGCACGCGCATGTTACTTGCCAGTGCTCCGGGTGGACGTGGTGCCCATTTTCAGGGTCTTGAACGCGGCCTTGTCCATCAGCTCGGAGTCGGTGCGCATAAAGGCCAGGAAACCGATCTGCCCGTAGTCAATGTACTTCTCCACCAACCGGTGCAGGGTGAAGCCCAGCACGTCGCGGATGATGAACTCGCCGGCGTCACCGTAGCCCAGCGCCACGGCACCGGCACCCGGTGCGGCCACTCCCTGGTCAATGATGTAGGCATCGCCATCCACCAGTGCCGGTGATCCGTCCGCCATGGAGGGCTTCCACAGGGGACGGCCATTCTGGTCCAGCATTTCCTTGGCCAGCAGCAGGGTGGCGTCGTTCATCACCCAGACGCAGCTGCGGCTGCTGCGATAGGCCGGGTCCACGCTGTGCTTCAGGCGCAACCAGTCGGCGTAGGGCACCTCGGTGGAGCTGGTGCCGGTGTGGCCCACGGTGGCGGCAGTCATCAGCCCCTGTGGCTGGTCGGTGCCGGTGCCGGTGGCGTAATGACGGCTGGTAATGCGACCCAGGCGCTGGCCAAACTTTTTGGCAATAAAGGCATCCAGGCTGAAGGCACTGTCCTGCAAAAGCTCGATGGAGACGCGCACGACCTTGGACGAATACTTGTAGGCACCCAGGGCGATCTGCCCGAACTCCAGCTCGGTCTCGGCCACCTGGGCGTGTTCGGCCACCAGTTCACCTTCATTGGCGGTGTCGTCATTGGTGGGGAACTGGATCACCTCGCCGGCGCTGGTGTTCATCACGGTAGCCACGCCCCGGATGCCCCCGAAGGCTTTCATGGTCTCCTTGATGGAGTTGGACATGGTGGTGGGGATCAGGTAACCGCCGGACGTGGCCGGTGTGGTGCCCTGGGCGCGGGTGTCCGGGATGAAATGGCTGCGCATCAGCTGCCGCTGCTCCTGGCTCAGGTCAATCATGCCGGGCTGGTCGGAGCGCAGCAGCCGCATGAACGCGTCGTGATAGCGCTGATCGGCGTCGTCGTTTTCTGAGGAAGCCTTGACCTTTGGGCGCAGGGGGTTGCCAAAGTCGTCCAGCTCATACTCGCGGGTCTCGGACGGCAACGGATTGGAAGGCTGTTCACAGGCGGCCTTCAGCTCTATCGCCTCTTTCACAACGGCGATGCGCTGCTCCAGGGCTTCCAGTTCGCCGCGCAGGCTGTCCCACTGGCCGCGCTCGTCATCGGACAGGCCACGGTCCTCCTTTTCGGCGGTATCGACCAGCTGGCCCATGGTTTCGGCAAGGGTGGCCCGCTTTTCCTGCAGGCGCTTGAGTTCGTCACGCATGATGGTGCTCCGTTGGGTGGTTGAATGCCTGCAGGTTCAGGCGGCGTTGATCTGTGAGCGGATCAGGGTCAGACGGCAGCGGTCGCGCTCGCGTTGGGCGTCCATGGCGACCTTTTGCCTGGCGCTGCGAAAATGGTCCATGGATCGGGTGGCCACGGTAGTGTCGGGATAGGCCGGATAAGTGACCGGCGAGATGTCGTACAGGCGCTTGATGGCAACAATGGTGCGAATCAGGCGGCCGTCGTCGTCCTCTTCCCAGCGGTCGTCATCGACCCGGAAGGCAAAGCTGGACTGGGTCACGTCACCACGGTCAATGCTTTTGAGCAAGTCACGGGCCGCCTGGGTGTCGGGCGGTTCAATCCGGTAGCGCAGGCCGGTGCCGTCACTTTCCAGACTGAGGGTGCCGGCGGTGGTGCGCCCGAGAATCAGCGACGGGTCATGGTTGAACAGTGCCCGCACGTCATTGGTTAACACGCTGTCGAAGGCGCCCGGACGGATCAGCTCACGGAATCCACCGAGGTTCTCCGACAGCGTGTTGAAGGTGGCGGCATAGCCGGTAATGCGCGACTCGCCGTCATCGTCGCGCAGCTCAACGGTGCCGATGCGGGTTTCTTTGGAATCAGGCATAAAAAAGTACTTTTCGTGGGGGAAATGGCTCGACTTAAATATACCATTGGTATATAATAGCCCTGCTTTTGAGGACAAGGAGTAACAATGACCGAGAAAGAAAAAGCCGAAATTAAAAAGATTGAGGCTGAAACGCAGGCCATAAAGCACGGAGTTTACTTAAAATGGTACGCAGCAATAACAGCAACATTGATAGGAGGTACCCCGCTCATCGACTTTTTAAAAAACCTTTTTAAATAACCCAGCTGCCCGAAAGGGCAGCGCTTTTACCCTAACCCAATCGTTGAAATAAATATCTATTTGGTATAATATGAGCGCAAATTACGAGAATTCGATGAAACGAGAAGCCACCATGTCCAAGCCTGCCGTAATGTTCGCCATTGCCCTGGTTGCCCTTTCTGTCAGCTTCTATGTTGGGTATTTTGTGTTATGACACCGCAGGCTTTTGCCGATGCTTTGGAGCGGCTGACGGTTCCAAAACAGAAAGAAGCGGCTGCTTTTCTGTGTGTTGCACAATCCCGTATTTCAGATTATCGAAGCGGAAAACGCACCGTCCCGGACTACATTGAGGCCAGCCTTCAGGCGCACTTATTGCTTTCTGCCGAACAAATCAGTACGCTCAAGCAGCTCAGAGGCGTGGTTTAGGTACTCCTTGTCCTTGAAAGCAGCCACGAGGCGGGCTTGCCCGCCGTCCTCTCCCCTTCATAGCAGCCATTCATGACGAAATTAGACAATGAGATCCAGTACGACCTGGACAAAATCAGGAGACAGGCAAGCCGTGAGGCCAATCGTACCCTTTTAGTCTGGGGTGGCCTGGGTGCCTTGTGCGCCCTCCTGTTCTGGTGGCTGTTCTGAGGAGCCACCCTGCCCACTGCCCATATTGAGCGGCTGCAGGTATTCATCCAGGCCGTCCACCTGGTTCAGGTCTTCCATTTCCCGCACTTCATTGCGCGACAGCCAGCCGTACTCGATGGCGGTCTTGTAATAATCCGCCCGCTCAGACAGGGTGCCGCGCAGCAGACCGGTCATGTTGAATTTGGCATAGTAGCGGTCTGTACCCGGGAACAGCTTTCTGTTAAGCTCCTCTTCCCACCGCACAATCCACGGCGTCATGGTGTAACGCAGGAAGCTGATGGACAGCTCACTGATATTGTTAAATGTACTTCTTTCGAGTTCATTGATTAGGTGCGATGGGATATTAAATATCCTCGCAATATCCGCCACCTGAAAACGCCTCGTCTGCAGAAACTGTGAATCCTCCGGCGGTATCCCAATGCTCTGGAAGTTCATCCCCTCCTCAAGCACCGCCACCTGCCCGGCATTCTCAAGGCCACTGTAAAGTTCCCGCCACTGTCGGCGAAGGCGCTCCACCGGTGACGGGTCATCCGGGCGGTCGGCTTTTCGGCGCAGTCGTCCGGGGTGGCTCAACACGCCGGAGAGCAGGCTGCCGTTTCCGAATAGCCTTGCACCGAAGCGCTGCGCCGCCTGGCCAAGACCGATAGCCTCCCGATGCATGGACAGGGGTGACATGCCAACCAGACCGTCAAAGCTCAGTGCCGGGATGTGCAAAATATCTTCCTTGGCTGCCTCTACCGTGCGGTCCTCAATCTGGGTCCAGTACCTCAGCCTGTTCTCAACGATCAATGGGTAGGTTCGATCCGGAAGCAGTGGTAACAATGCGATAGGATCCCCTTTCAGGTTGCGGATGATGTAGCTGTAGCCATTGCCCCATCCAGAGCAATGAGCCTGCACGGTATTGCGCCAGGTGAAACTGGTCATCCAGGGATTGGGCGAGTCATGCAGCACTCGCTGCAACGGATGGTTGTTGGCCAGCTCGCTGCCCTCATCTGTGCGACGACGGATGTTCAAGGGCAGCTGCGCCAAGGTTTCTGACAAGATACGGATGCAGGCGAACACAGCGGACGATTGCATCGCCGTCCACGGGTTGATATCCATCCCGGAGTCATTAGGCGACAGGAAATACAAGCCAGGGTCGCTCTGGGTTGGTATGGGTGTCTCCGGAGGCCTTCTGGAGCGGAACAGTCGGTCAAGGATCATGTTTGCACAGGTAAGAAAGTCGGGTGGCGTAGCCCATCAGCAGCGCACCGCCGGTCACCAGTACGGCGGACCAGGCGAAAATAAAGTACAGCCCGCCCAGCAGCAGGCAGGCTCCGAGGATGCCGAGGACATCACAAAGCCAGCAGGTCTTCCTGGTCATAAACGCTGTCGGCCTCCTGATGGACCAGTGCCCGGTTCATGGCCAGAAACAGCGCCACCGGGCCGTCAATCTTGTTGTCCTCATGCTCCTTGTTGGGGAACACGTTATCGTTGCGATCCACCCTGGCCGTGACGTTGCTCATCATCCAGGCCATGGCGTCGCTGTGGTCGTGGTGTAACCGTCCGTCAATGATCACCGCCTCCACCTCTTTCATGGCCTCGGAGAAATTTTTCACGGACTGGTGAACCTCTACCAGGGTCAGCAAATCCTCGTCCTGCAGCTGGGTGGCCAGCTGTGTGGCTCCCCAGGGGTCGTAGGCAATCTCGCGCACGTCATAGGCCCGCGCCCAGGCCACCACCTGCTCGCGGATCAGGGTGTAGTCGATGATCTGCCCCGGTGTCAGGGTCAGGAAACCGGCGTCCGCCCAGGCCTGGTAGAGTGTCTGGATATGGTGCGCCTTGCCGCTTTTGTCGGTGTCCACCACGGACTCGGGCAGCCAGAAGTGGTGGCGGATGTGGTAGTGGCGGTTCTCATCCGGCCACAAAGCGACCAGTGCGGTAATGTCCAGCTTGCTGGAGAGGTCCAGACCGAAATAGCACGGCAGCCGCTTCAGCTCATGATCCGTCGCCAGAGTCGGGCAACGACGCCAGGCTTCCATGTCGAAGTAGGCGCTTTCGGCGTTGCACCAGATGTCCAGTCGCTTGCGCTTGAACTCATTGGCGGCGCTGGGGGTTTGCTGGGCCTTCCGGCAGAGGCGCTCCATGTCCTCGACCTTGACCGAGACGCCCAGATTCGGGTTAGCCTTGATCCACTGCCCGGGATCGGTCCACTGATCCGGGTCGTCCAGGGTGTAGATGACCCCGAAGAAGCTGTCGTCTTCAAAGACACCCTCCAGAACCTTGGTCAGATAGCTGCGGACTTCGTAGCAGATGCCGGTGCGGTCATCCCCGGCGGTGGTGATGGTGACCAGCAGCGGCTGGCTTCGGGCTGCGCAGGACAGCTCCAGCACGTCATAGACGCGCCGGTTTTTGTGTGCATGGAGTTCGTCAATGATTGCGCAGTGGGTGTTCTTGCCTTCCAGCGTGTCGCTGTCGCTGGCCAGGGGCTTGAAGGCGCTGGCGCTGGATTCATGGCAGACGCTGTGATTGTACGCCTGCAGGTGGTAACGCAGGGCCGACTGGCGGGTCATGTCACGGGCAGCGTCGAACACGATGCGCGCCTGGTCCCGACTGGTGGCCGCACTGTAGACCTCACTGCCCGCCTCGCCGTCCTCCCTGAGCATGTAAAGCCCGAGCGGGGCCACAAAGGTGCTTTTGCCGTTCTTGCGGGCGACCTCGATATAAACCGTCCGGAACCGGCGCAGCCCGTCCTCGCGGAGCCAGCCAAACACATTCACCAGCGCGAACGTTTGCCAGTCGGACGGCACGATGGGCTGCCCTGCCCACTCGCCCTTTATATGAGGCGTCAGGTCGTAGTAATCCAGGACGTCCTGGGCGGCGTTGGGGCTGAACACCAGGCCGCGTTCGTGGCCATGGTTCAGGTCATCAATGAATCGCTGGCAGGCCAGGCGGACCCATTTGCAGGACGGGATATCGCCGTCAATGATCTGGTTGGCGTAGTTCCAGGCGTCCTGCCAGTGTCGGGACATAATGTTCAGTGACTGGCCATAATGGCCCTTCCTATAATCTCCGGTATCTGTGGCACTACAGCGTTACCGAGGGCTTTAATTCGGTCCACCCGGTTGGGTAGCCCATCAACCACTCGACAAACTGAGGATTCAATTTCCCACTGGGTTTCCCAGCTTCCTTGACCACAGCTGCCAGGTAGTGGCGGTCTTTCATATGTTGATGGGACTTGCTGCCCACCGGGCCGACATCCTTGTACTCGCTCGCCCTTGGGGTTGGCCACAGTTTCATGGTGCGCTCGTCTACCTGTTCCCGGAGGTTGCTGGGACGGCTTCGCCCCTTCCTGTGTCCCATGGCCAGCTTCTCCAGCGCTTTCGGTGATCGGGGCGGAAGGTGATCCAGGGTGTTCGGCGTCGCCCAGAGTGCCAGTCGGCCGGTGGCAGCCATGCACCCCAGCGACCTTCCTGACTGGCTGTTCGGGTTCCACGTCCGGGCCGGGCGGTGATCGCACTGGCTTCGACTCGGAGTGGGCAACAATCCAGACCCGGTCTCGTCGGTGCGGGGCATTGAGGGCACAAGCCGGAATAACAAACGGTTGTGTGAGGTAGCCTGCGCTTTCCAGGTCAGATAGCACACGGTCGAGCCCCAGTCGGACGTGGCCAGCAACGTTTTCAGCAATGACCCAAGGGGGGGCGCAGTCCTTGACAAGGCGAAGCATTTCCGGCCAGAGGTGGCGGTCATCTTCCGAGCCTCTTTGCTTCCCGGCAACACTGAAGGGCTGGCAGGGGTATCCTCCGCAAACAAGGTCAGGTTGCTCTGGCAGGTCATCCGCAGACAGACTCCTGATATCCTCAAAAATGGGTACATCCGGCCAGTGCTGGCGCAGGATTTTCTGGCAGAATGGCTCAATCTCACAGAAGGCAATGGTGGTCATGCCTGCCCGTTCCAGTCCCAGCGAAAACCCGCCAATACCACTGAACAGATCCAGGACTTTAATGGTCAGACACCCTCACGGGCCATCCGCCGCTTCTTCTGCCAAGCCTCGTAATCATCGTCGGGCTTGTCGCTGTTGGCCCGGATACGGGTCCGGCTGGAAGGAGTCATGCCGAATTCTCGAAGAATGGCCAGCAGCTGGTCCAGGTACTTCTGGGAAATCTTGAAATACGGCGACAGCGCCGGGCGCCCACAGCTGGTCTTGATGACCGGACCATAGTCGTCCAGTTTCTCGTTGCTTTCATGCCACTTGGCGTAAATCCGGCAATACAGTTTCAGCGCCTGGACGTCCATGACCGTCAGCACTCCGGCCTCCTGCAGGTGCCCGGCGACCTGCTGCCAGTGTTGCTGTTCCTCCTGGGTCAAACCATCCGGCATCGACACCTTGGTGTCCGGCCTGGGTTCCTTGTCATTCAAACGGCAGGGCTGGGCAGTACCGCGCAGCACTTTCAGGTTGGTCGGGAGTGGGTGGGGGGCTGCCATATCAGGCCACCTGTTGCTCTTTCATAGTAAAGGTCTGTCCTGTGTTTTCATGCACCGCGTCCTTGCCGGTGAAGGTCTGCCAGCGCCGGAGAATGACGTCACAGTATTTCGGGTCAACCTCCATCAGCAGCGCCTGGCGTTTCAGTTTCTCGCAGGCAATCAGCGTGCTGCCGGAGCCACCGCAGGGGTCCAGCACCCGGTCACCTGCCTGGCTGGAGTGGGTCAGCATCCGCAGGATCAGTGACACCGGTTTCATGGTGGGATGTTCTTTGCTCTTCAGCGGCTTGTTGGCACGCAGCAGGGTGGACTGGGTCCGGCCGCCGTACCAGCAGTGAGTCTCACCTTCTTTCCAGCCGTACAGGATGGGTTCGTGTTGCCAGTGGTAGTCCTGCCGGGACAGGATGATCTGGTTTTTTATCCAGATCAGGGTCTGCGATAGCTTCCAGCCACTGTCGACCAATGCCTGGCGAAAACCAACGGACTGGCCATCAGCATAAGCGACATAGATGGGCGCGCCCGGTTTCACCACGGCATAGCAATGGTCAAACAGGGCACGCAGGAATTGATAGAAGGCAGCGTCGTCCATATTGTCATTCCGGATGGTCAGCTGCTCTTTGGTGGCACCCTGGTAGTTCACGTTGTAGGGCGGATCGGTCCAGACCATGTCCACCGAATCGGCACCGACCAGTGTTTTGACCTGCTCTTCACGGGTGCTGTCGCCACACATTAACCGGTGGTTGCCAAGCAGCCAGACGTCACCGGACAAGCTACAGGCAGGCAGCTCCGGTTCCAGGTCAGGCGCCTCATCATCCGCCTCGGATTCGCTGATGTCGTCCGGCATCATCTTCTGCCAGTCGTCTTCACTGAATCCCGTAAGCTCTACATCCATGTCCAGCTCGCGCAAGTCGGACAGCTCCAGCATTAACAGGTCTTCGTCCCACCCCCCCCTTGTTCGGACAGTCGGTTATCTGCAATTCGGAAAGCGCGCTTTTGTTGGTCATTCAGGTGGTCCAGGACAATGCAGGGTACCTTCTCCAGCTGCAGCAGTTGCGCGGCTTCAAAACGTCCATGGCCTGCAATGATTTCTCCACCGCTGTCGATCAGCACCGGGTTGTTGAATCCAAACACTTCAATGCTTCTGGCAATCTGCTGCACCTGCGCCGCATCGTGCTTTTTGGCATTGCGTGGGCAGGCTTTCAGGTGGCTTATATCAAAATCTTTTACTTTCACTGGTTTTTAGACCAATAAACGACAGAAGTTGCATGCGTAAAAATCTGACTGCGGCCGAACGGTCTTGCGCACAGGTGGTAGAGATTTGACCTCCCCCTCCCCGGCCTTGCGAATATCCAGCCTCATCGGTAGACTGTCGCGCCGCGCTGGAGCCACGCCATGAACCTGAACGACAGCCCGATCACCCTGCGCCGACTGAACCGTCGGTGGACACTGGTCTGCATCACCTGCACCGTCGCTGCCCTGGCCATCGGTGTGTTCATTGGCCTGCTGCTCAGTCCGTAACCTCGTCCAGCTTCATCACCGGCCGCAGTATCTTCATGGGCACGTAAGGCCTGGCCTTGATGGTCTTGCTGACCTGATCAGCTTTGGGTATGCATCGCACGGCCATCACCGACTGGTCCGGCCTCTGGTAGACCAGCACGTCCAGGTTGTTGTCCACACACTCGTCCAGGGCGGCTCGCAGGTGCGGGCCGGTCATTGACTGGCTGAGCCAGGTACAGGCACTGCATAACAACAATGAAATGGTCAACAGTGCTTTCATAACAGGATCGCCACCCACCGCTGCGGCTAATGCAGTGGTGCATTCTTTGCGGCAGGTGGCGAAATTCAGTACCAGGCCTGGCGTTCCCCCACCGTCTTGCGGTCATGGCAGCGCTTGCACAACGGCTGCCAGTTATCCCGATCCCAGAACAGCGCAGCGCTGCCCTTGTGGGGCACGATGTGATCGACCACCGTGGCCGCAACCAGCAGACCGCGTTCGGCACAGGTGCGGCAGAGCGGCTGGTCTTTCAGGAACAGCCGCCGGGCCTTCTGCCAGTCAGCGCCATAGCCTCGCCGGTAAGCATTGGGTCGCTTGCGGTCGCTCTGGCGTCGCTGCTTCGGGTCCGGTGGCGGTCGCCGGTGCTTCGGGCAGTATCCCTGACGGTCAGAAGTGATCGCCGGGCAGCCCGGTTTGCGACACGGTGTGGGGATTCGTCCAGGCACAAAAAAAGCCCCGAATGAGGCTTTGAAGTAAGAAAGTAGTCAACTCAGTTAATCAAACAGGTAAACAGCAGGCGCTATCTACCTAGCGTAGGGAAAGAGTGTAGGCTTAATTGACGGCTTTTCAAGTACTGCTGGTTATAAGTGATTAAACAAGATCATCCAGATCCACCTTCAGTGCCTGCGCCAGCTTCTTCAGGGTCTCCAGCGATCCCTGCTTGCTGCCGTTTTCAATCTGGCTCAGCAGCGATGCCGTAATGCCGACCCGGGTGGCCAGGTCGTTCTGCTTCAGGCCTCGATACTCGCGCCAGACCCGCACCGGGTTCTCATTGAGCAGCCGGTCCACCACGCTGGCCGGGATCAGCTCATCCTCGCCACTGGCCAGTGCAGCTTTGGCTTCTCGATAGGCCTGGGCATCGTCCAGGTCTTCCTGTATTTCCAGTTGAGTATTCACAGCCGTGCTACCAGATCATCCTCAACACTGATCACCAGCCGTTTACCCATGGCATGCAGCACTTCCTCAATGCTCTGGATTTTTGAACCGGCATGGGGGTCCATCAGGGTACGGATGAACTTCTCGTTTTTACCGACCTGCGCTGCCAGCTCAACCTTTTTGTGATTTCTGCGCTTTTGCTCACTGTAAACGGCCGCCTTGGCCGCCATCAATGCTGAGGGCGCTACCGGATAAACATTGACCGCCAGCATGTCGCCTGGCACCGGCAACGTTTCGTTGCTGTCCAGGGTGGTAGCAATCAGCTCATCCAGGCAGTCAGCCGCTTCAGACAACGCTTCAGCAAGCGTCTCGCCATCCGTGCCGCCCCAGCCAAAGTCATGGAACTTCACCAGATAGCGGCCATCCTCATCACGGCTTACGGTGGCGGGATATTGTATTCTCATGGTTGTGACTCCCGGGGGCTTAAAGCCCCTCTATATCGTCTTTGTTCAGCCCAAGGTCTTCCAGCATGCTTTTCAAAAGACCTGTCCCGATTTCCTTTTTGGGGTCCTTCATGGTGGTGCGGCGGTCGCCCCAATACAGCGTGCCGTGTGAACCTTTACCTCTTGCCTTGAGCAGTCTGAGCTGTTCATCTCTTATCCTCGCCAGTTTCCTGAGCTTCTTAAGCAATTCGTTGCCGTTCATGAGGTTATTATACAACACATTTTATCCGATTACAGCCTTTTTTCGGTTGTTTTTATCCGTATTTAACAGTTTATCAAACGGAAGGGAAGACTGCAGACCAGACCACCGGAACACCCCGCCGCTCTTCTCGATAGTCCCCTCGTCCGCCAGCCTCTGAAAATACCGCCGCACCTGCTTGTCCGGATAGCCCTGGCGGATGCAGGCACGCTGGCTGAGCACCGGCTCGCCGTTATCCCGCCGGGTCAGCTGCATTTTCCGAAAGGCCGGATAGCTGCTGGACAGGGTTTCGACATTGCCGGGCCGGGAAGGCCGGGAAGCTTCCTGTTCCGGATCAGGAAGGTTTGTCGGCAGGAACAGCCAGCCCAGCACATCCACCAGTATCGCCAGCAGCAACACCACGGCAGCGGTGACCCACGCCAGCGGCACACCGGTGAGGCTCGCCAGCAGGTTCAGCGCCGCCGCCAGTTCGGAGACCTCCGGCGATGGCAGGCTGGCCAGCTGTTCACGCAGCTGTGCATTGCGCTGCTGAAGAGGCAGGGCGTGGTTCTGGATGCGGTCCATGGCCAGGTAAGTCTCGATGGCCTGGTTGTTCTGGCGGATTTCGGTGGCCACCAATAGGCGCTGCTGCGCAATATGGTCGGTCTGGTCCGCCTCAATGCTGACAGCACGGCCAATTCCACCGGCGGAACCGAGCACGGAAACGCTCACCAGCGCGGCGGCAATTATTGAACGACGGTCGTATAAGGCGCACCATTTTCCCAGTTCCAGAACCACTGCCACAGCGGTCAGAATCAGGACGGTTGACCAGCTATTGGCCACCGAGGTCAGCAGCAACACCGACAACACTGCGCTGAGCACGGCGGTCAAACCAAAACCAGCGTGCCGGATAAGAGCCTGTGAAAAAATCCCATTCATAATTAATTCACTATTTTCTTCGTATTTAACTCGGTATTTGTTCTAAAACACAATGCCTTGCGACACTAAGCGCACAGACGAAAATGAATTAATTCTTTAATTTGCTTAGGTGTGTTTAAAAAAACACGCTTAACGGTTATTAAAAATTGAATCCTTTATAACCGTTTTAAAACTGACCGAATGTTTTACTTTTAACCATCCGTTCAGGAAATTTTGCCCATAAAATTGTCTGATTAAGTGGTCAGGTGTATCGGTTTTCAATACCGGTTTTTTTGTTAAGTCATGGTCGTTTATCAAATCCATCTGAACCCACATTTTTCACCTCGGCAATATCAAAACTGGACAGTGGTTCAACCTCAACCGACAGCTGTTCTTTGTACCATCGGACAATGGTGCCGCCATGACGGTGGACAAAGTCCTCAAACACCTCCGCCACCAGGGACTCCGTCATGCCCTGCTGGCAAAAGCGGTTAATCAGGTCAAGGTGCTGCGGGTTGCGCGGGGCAATGGCCAGGCGCGTCCGGATAAACTGGTAGATCAGTGGATGGCACGCGAGGTACTGGGCGGCGTGGATTTCAGGCGTTTTACAGTGTTTTTCACTAAGACCAACGTTTGTTTGAATTACAGGTATATAAGAGTTAATAGAGGGTGTGTCTGTATCCTCTACAGACTTACTCTCTGTAGGGATACAGCTGTTTTTATCCATCACTTCTATATCTTCTTTATCTTCTTTTATACCTGTAAAACTAGTACTATCGTACAAGGTAGTAGAGGATTCCTCTGAATCCTCATTAACTGACTGGTTAATCAACACGTTTAATAACTGTCTGTCCAGTCGAAACCACAACCGGATGCCCGTATTCAGCCGTTCACGACGTTCCTGCAGCACACCCAGCTCCCGAAGCCGCTCACGGGCCTTCTCCTGCTGATAGCGGCTCAGCCAGGTCTCGGCCTGCCATTCATCCCGCGTCTTGTAGAACCACCCCTGACGCCGCTCTACGACGTCCCGGGTGGACCAGTACAGGCACTGGGCCAGAAACCGGGCGGTATTGGCGTTGCCGGTCAGCCTCACCTGCTCATCGGTGACAAACACGCCCCTGCTCATACGCTGCCCTCCAGAAACCGCACCCGCGTCAGGTCAATGCCATAGCGGCTGGCGAAGTTCATGACCGCCTGTGGGGATTGCAGCGTCTTGGCCGACCCGTCGCTCTGGTAAACCAGAAAGGCGTCCTCAGTGACCCAGGTGCCATGAATAACCGGCACCAGGTGCAGGTAGAAACCACGTTTCGGGTAGCCGTCATTGCCGCCTCTGGTGACGGTCAGCCCGGCAAACTGCTGGAGTGCAGGGTTGGTCAGCTCATCCACCGCAGCGCGCATACGGCGCACGGTGAGGCGGTGGTTCATGTAGCTCATGCCCACCTCCAGCCGCAGACAACGGCGCCAATGCGCCCGGCCAGCTCGACAGCGTCGGGATAGGAGTCAGCAGGGATATGGGCGTAGCGAAGGACGGAGGGCGTGCAGGTGTCGGCCAGTATGGCCAGGGTGAAGGTTTTCATGGTCATGCCTAATTTTTGAGTGATCCGCTTCAGCGGTAATTACCAGCTCACTCTGGCCATTAGGCGTGGCCCCCCGGTTTTTTTCACGCGTGGTGATTATTCCCCGGTGTCACAGGTAATCGTGCTGATCGTAAATCAAGACTGCTTGAGAGGCAATCTTAACTGCAAATTATGGTTCACGCCTAATGTTCAGAGCACATAAACGACAGGTTTTTCCTTTTGTCGTTTTGTGTAGGATACCAATCTTTAGGGCAGCCAAAATTCAAATCAATGCCCGGCGACCCCAGTTTCACCGCTCTGGCGGCATTAAGGGCCATATACTCCGGGTTGCTACCTAACAGCTGAAGCCGTACAGGCGTTCCGTTGGATGTGCGGCTCCCCTGCTTCAACTCCGGGCAGGTGCGATAAAAAACCCGGTTGGGCAGCAGCGTATCGGTCACCCGGACAAACTCGGTAACGCACAAATCGAAGGTATTGACTGCGGTCAGCAGATCCCTCATATCATGATCCATAACGCCTTCCATCGGCGCCAGTATCAACCGCATGATTCACCTCATGGCTATTATTCAGGCAACAAAGGCTCAGACAATAAAGGGTCCGGAGTTCTTCAATCCCGGAGCCAGAAAGAAAACGGCGCATTCTAGCCTGTTGCGGGTGGTGATGAAACCGACATTTCCGTTATCCTTTTTCAGTTCAACTTAACCTTTTTGCGGTTTAATTGCGCTTTACCCGACCAGACACAACCACTATGCTTCTTCGTTTTTTCCTTTTCTTCATCAAAGCCGGATCAACGTTCTCCAACACTGAACTCCATGACAGAAAACGCCATCACCACCGCCCGCCTGGACTGGGAAAACCACCAGCCGATTTCCCGCCAGTTTGACGATGTCTACTTTTCCCGGGCATCCGGTCTTGAGGAAACCCGCTACGTTTTTCTTCAGCAGAACCGGCTGCCGGAGCGATTCGCCTCACTGGCACCGGGCCAGACCTTCACCATTGGTGAAACCGGGTTTGGTACCGGGCTTAACTTTCTCTGCGCCTGCCAGCTGTTTCTTGAAAAAGCGCCCCGGAACAGCGTTCTCCATTTCATCAGCACTGAAAAATACCCTATGTCCAGGGAAGACCTGGCCAGAGCACTGGCGGTATTCACCGAACTGGAACCTCTGTCTCTGGAGCTGACCCGCCAGTATCGGATACACGAAGAGGGGATTGATCTTGCCTTTCAGGGAGGGCGGGTGAAGCTTCAGGTACTTCTGGGAGATGTGATGGACACCCTGCCTGGCCTGAAGTCGAGGGTCAACTGCTGGTTTCTGGACGGTTTTGCGCCGGCCAAAAATCCACAAATGTGGCAACCGGAGCTGTTCCGGCTGATGGCAGAGAAAAGCGACACAGGCGCTACTTACGCAACTTTCACGGCAGCCAGAGTCGTGCGGGATGGCTTAAAAAGTGCCGGGTTTTCAATCAACAAACTGCCTGGCTTTGGTAAAAAGCGGGATATGATCGCCGGATCGCTGATTGAGCCGGGTGGAAAGCAGTCATGACAATCCCCCAGCCTCAACCCTGGTTTGAGCCTTATAGACACCATAACCCCGATAAAACCGCCACAGTGATTGGCGGTGGTATCGCGGGCACCAGTACCGCATGGTCACTGGCCAGACGAGGCTGGCAGGTAACCCTTATTGAGCAGCACGAAGCCCTGGCCCGTGAAGCCTCCGGTAACCCTCAGGGGATTCTTTATGCCAAACTCTCGGCAGACAGTACACCTCTGAGTCAGTTTATTCTGAAGGGCTACCAAT
Organism: Endozoicomonas sp. Z74; assembly: GCF_057680865.1. Classification (NCBI taxonomy): domain Bacteria; kingdom Pseudomonadati; phylum Pseudomonadota; class Gammaproteobacteria; order Oceanospirillales; family Endozoicomonadaceae; genus Endozoicomonas; species Endozoicomonas sp. Z74. The sequence continues at coordinate 18,547 of NZ_JBLYZI010000008.1, read as the reverse complement.
ACACACTGTCTCTGCTGGAAACATTGGATCTGCCTGAACATGAATGGCAAGCCTGTGGTGTGATCCAGCTGGCCATTGATGATAAAACCAGGCAGCGATACCAGTTGCTGAATCAACAACATCCGGACACTCTGCTTGAGTTCCTGAATAAAGAACAACTGTCGGACATCGCCGGACTCCCTCTGGAGCACAGTGGTCTTTTCTTTCCTGGCTCGGGCTGGGTTCACCCTCCTGCCCTTTGCAGAGCTTTGGCAAGTCACCCCAATATCCAGGTATTGTCGGGTTGCAGTGTCGACGCCCTTGAGAAGCACGACAGTGGATGGCTGATTAAATCCGGGAACCAGCCCCTGGCTGACAGCAAAACAGTGGTGATCGCCCAGGGGACTGCCAGCAATTCATTGCCAGCCCTCCAGCACATTCCACTGAAAAGCATCCGCGGCCAGATTACCCAGGTAAAAAGCACCGTAAAAAGCCGTCGCCTGACCACCTGCGTCTGTGGCGAGGGCTATATTGCCCCCTCTGTTGCTGGAGGAGACATTGATAGCCCTGACAGCTTTCACACCACCGGAGCAACCTTTAACTTTGGCGACAACAGCCCTGTTGTCACTCACAGGGATCATCAGCAAAACCTGGACATGCAGGCTCAATGGTTTCCCGCAATCTACCAGGCCATGGGGGCAGAACAAGCTGAAATTACCGGAGGAAGGGTGGGCTTTCGCTGTACGACGCCGGACTACTTGCCAGTGGTTGGGGCCATCGTCGATTATGATCGGTTTATTGAACGATATGCGCCATTGCGCAAAAACCGGAAGTACCGTTTTCAGGAAACACCGGACTATCTGGAAGGGCTGTATATTAATGCCGGCCATGGCTCACGGGGGATGATTTCCTGCCCTCTGTCTGGAGAGTTACTGGCGGACAGGATTACCGGGCAGACGAAAGCCCCCATTCCAGCCCCCCTGATGAACGCCATTCATCCATCAAGATTTCTGGTAAGAGACCTGGTGCGCAACAAGATATAAGTGTATGGCGCAGCACTTCAAGTACTTTACACATGGCGACAGAAAAAAGGCTGAACTAACCTGATCATTATTCCAGCAGGCAGTGGTTTTTCCTGGTTCAGGAAGATTGCAGCACCACTGGCTGCTGGGAGTCAGTCGATCCCATGGAATGACTGGCAGAATTCGTTCAGCAAACTGCGTCCGGGCACCCGACACTCGTTAGGGCTGCCCGTTTTTTTTATCAGCGGCTGCTTTCTGCCGGAGGCAGGCACACCCCCGTCCCCCCAAGCCCACAATACCCACCCGGATTTTTCGCCAGATACTGCTGGTGGTACTCTTCCCCATAATAAAAAACCGGGGCTTCCCGGATTTCAGTGGTCACAGAAGAGTATCCCCCCTTCTGAAGAGCCTGCTCATACTCAAGACAGGTGCGCGAAGCCTGATGGTATTGTTCTGCGGTGGTGGTATAAATCACCGAACGGTACTGGCTGCCAACATCATTCCCCTGCCTCATGCCCTGAGTGGGGTCATGGGACTCCCAAAACACCTTGAGCAGCTCTGCCACAGAAATCATGGCTGGATCATAAACCACCATCACCACTTCTGCGTGGCCAGTACCGCCGGAACACACTTCTTCATAATGGGGATTGGGGGTACTACCACCGGCATAGCCGACAGCGGTTGTGTACACCCCGGCCAATTGCCAGAACCGTCTTTCCGCTCCCCAGAAGCAGCCCATGCCAAGATACAGGGTCTCGAACGCCTCAGGAAAAGGAGGAACCAGAGGATGACCGTTAACAAAATGGGCCTCAGGCACCTCCAGGGGCGACCGGCGACCGGGAAGCGCCTCTTCAGAGCCAGGCTTTTGCTGCCGGGAAAAAAGTGTCATGGCTGAGTCTCCTGTAATGCTTCTCAGTCTCCGGGAGGCTGATTATCCTTTGTCGCTTCCGTAAACCAGTAATCACGACGCTGCTGCAGCCACCCATCCTCCAGGCGCTGAACAATCCAGTTGTTCAGGACATTGAGACTGTCCGGATCCCCTTTACGAATGGCAAAAGCTTCACTGTAGCGTTGAAGCTGACTGTAAACAGGCATAAAAAACTGCCTGGGATAACGTGCCGCAAGCCGTTCAGGAACAGGGGTTGTGGCCATTGTTGCATCGGCTTTACCCGATTTTATCGCCTCAAGAACCTGAGTTTCAGAGTCTACCAGCAATACCCTGACCTCTGGAAACCGCTCACGGGCCAGGGCAACGGACACCGTATCCTTCACCAGCACCAGGGTAACAGAGGGCTGGTTAACGTCTTTGAGGGACTCCAGCTTCCTGGGCGAATGCCGGCTGACCAGCAGCTGAACTCCTGAGTTCGAATAGGGAAGGGTAAAATTCACCTTCAGGTTCCGTGGGGTGGTCATGGTCAAGCCACTGATAATGATATCAATCTTTTTATCCAGCAAAGCCGGCAGTAACGATTCCCAGGCAAACTCCGTAAACGCTACCTTCACCCCCAGCTCAGAGGCCAGCTTGCGGGATACATCGATATCGTAGCCATACAGCTGACCGTCCGGCTTTTTCATGACCCAGGGTTCAAAAGTAGCCAGACCAACCCTGAGTACCCCCCTCTCAACCACCTGGTCGATCAAGGCTTCCGACGCTGCAGGCAGTATTCTGTGCCTGACGCTTTCTCCCCCCCCTGCCCCCGGAACCTGAGCAAGCACCGGGGAACAATACAGCACCACCGCCACCAGCAACATCATAACCATTTGCAGGCGTTTATTGTTCATTGTCTGAAAAAGCCCAATATTCATTCCATATCCATCAAATGCTTCCCGGTAAACAAACCGGCAAGCCAGTGTATAAATGAAGCCTTCTTGTAAAATAGGTGTCGTGCAGCGTGACATCAACCAGACCTGACCAGAAAGCCAGTTATTTCAGATTAACAAAGAGGTAGTGCCCCTTCTTTTATTCTCGATAAGCTACAGAAATATCAACCCAATTTAAATGCACTTTCGTACAGCTATTAGCGATTATTGAGGGCTCCAGGATTTTCAGCACCTGAGATCACTTACACGACAAATAGTTGGCAACCTTAAGAGGGATTGTACCACAGGAAGGGAGAGTGGAAGAGAGGAGCTGGTATGATGGTTGTCAACATGCAGGAGGGTAAGAAATATTATTGGCGGCCTGGTTTGGGGATTTTTTCCTTCATACCAGAGTTTTTCGACCTCTTGTTTTGCTGCTTGGATGTTAGCGCCTGTGTTTGCAATAACCACTCGCTTAGCCCTCTCAGGTTCACCACGCGGCATAGACGTCAGTGCATGCATGCCTGAGAGTATCCACGGCGAAGAAAAGAGGGCAATCTTTACTTATCAACGGCCTCTGTTTCGGCTTCGGCTTCACTCTACCTACCCAACCCATGGAGTTAGCTGGTCTTTTTTCAGGCATGCCTGATGCCGATCTTTCCGTTTTCTTCTGAGGTGAGGTGTGATCGCTCAACGGGCGTACTTGTGCCCACATGCAATCAAATGACCATAAGTGTTTTAGTTAATTTGTTGATAAAAACCCAGCATTCGACTTAATTATGGAGTCAACATTAGCATTATCACTGCCATGATTATTATAGAAGTCCAGCATGATAACACCGTACCTTCTTTCACCTGCTTTTCCTGCCAGATAGGGTTCAAGGCATACATTCAGTGCAGGCTTAACACCATTACCACCCCACGCATATTGGTAAGGTGTTCGGGCACCATGAAAAGAGATACTGTTATAGGTGATATGCATGATACCGTCGTCGGGCTTATTAATGGCCTTATTCAAACAGTCTTGCACAACTTCTGCTTTTTTATGGGTATCGTGTTGCTGGTACTGGTCTTCAATTTCAAATTTGACCCCATCCGGTGTTGTTAAACTGAATGTTTTATTTTCTTCCCAGCCCTCTGAAAGGTTTATCCCCATAATGCCAGCCCCTTCGATTTTGAACCTTCGAAACAAAATTATCTTGCCTCTTATTTTATCCAAAGGGGGAATAACGCCGTCTAAATAGAAGAGCCCCTTGTACTGATCCTGCGCGAGATAGGTTTTAAATCCCGCTTCAATGTCACCGCTATTCTTCGTAGCTGCGTCTATCAGCATAATGATGGTTTCTCGTTTATTTTCCCTCAGGAAAGCAGTGCAGCTATTGAGAACTTCTCCAAAACTAATTTTACAGCTTACAATCCCATGCATGACTTTAAGAGGATCACCGCTGTTTTTTTGCCTTGTCACCCTGATATCCAGGAAACGAACACCGTCTTCCAACTGTTTAGCTATACCGAAGTTCTGGGTATTTGCTGGGCCGGGGCCAATCTTCTCAGTACCAGAGTCATGGGTACCAGGGATGGAAAACTTGTCCAGCGTCAGAGTACCATCGAGACTGCTCATCCATTGAGGGTTTGCCTTAAACCAATTTGAAAGATATTTGTTATCAGGGGATCGAGGGTACACAGAAGCACCGGCCTCAGTTAATATATCAAGCTTTTCATTAGCACTGTCCCAGACAATATAGTAAGTACCATTCTGATTAACCGCATGACGATAGTGCTTCCCGTCTGGCTTTACATTTTCGCGTTTAACTCCCAATGTATAAGTGGCTCCCCAATCATAAGCTCCCTCTTTTCCTGGTTTGACAACCGCTTTGCTTCTTCCGCCTTGGCGCCAATAATGAACATCCCAAATTGTGCAGTTCCTTACCGTTAGCGTTCCCATATAATTATCCTTTTGAACGTTTGGAATTCATTGGGCAGTTCAATGGCTTGCCATTAAAGATATTCCCTTAAGGCGTAATATTACGTTTGACTTTAACAAGGGTATAATTTCGAAGCTTATATTGTTATCACATGTAGAAAAACCAATCCAGAGACTGCTATCTCAACCAGGACCAACATCATTACAGTTTGATTGAGAAATGTGGGCTTTTTGCTGTGGAGATTATCCCGGCAGATGGAAATATTGTTTAAGGTAACGTAAGAAGCGCCGGGTCCAGTCGCTTGTCAAACCAGTTATAGCGCCAGTCCAGATGGGCGCCGGTGGCACGTCCGGTGGCTCCGACCAGGCCAATCACCGCCCCACGCTTTATGTGGTCACCGGGCTGGACGGATACTTTACTCAGGTGAAGAAAGCTGGAAAACAGGCCATGGCCGTGATCCACAATAATGGTGCCACCGGAATAGTACAGGTCCGGTGACGCCAGCCGGACCACTCCATTGGCCGGGGCAATCACGGGAGTTCCTGTAGGCACGGCAACATCCAGGCCATAATGGGGCCGGCCGGGCTTACCATTGTAATAACGCTGGCTGCCATAAACACCACTGATCCGCCCTTTCACAGGCCAGTCAAACCCCTTGAAGAAATCCCCCTGCCGGGTATCTTCCCGACGGGCCTGACGCACCTGCTCAGCTTCCTGGCGAATGCGGGACAATACCCTCTCATCCGGGGTCACATATTTACGGGCGATGCCGGACACCCGCTGAATATTGTAGGTACGTGGCTTCAGGGTTAATGCTACTCTCTGCGAGGAACCGTCGGCTCTTGTTTCCCGGTAAGACTGTTGCAACGCAGCATCCCGGCCAAAACCAATAATGAAGCGGCCATCCGGTGCCACCCGCACCTCCCGCTCCTGATAGAAAATCCGGCTGTCCGGCTGAGTCTTTCCCACCAGAATGCCCCCAGGGGTCAGCTGGCTTTTCAAGCCCTGAGCAAAACCGGGCAGAGCCCAGCTCAGGATAACGGGTAGCAGAAAGTAAACGACTTTTTGCATCTTGGTTGATGACCCATCCCGTTGACATCCATTGATGACCATTTTCCTGACAGGGAAACACCCAGAAAGGTGAAGCTGGCGTAAACCAGCTCCCCTGCAGAAACACATAAGAAATCAGTAACACGGAAATGCTTTAACTGGCAAGGGTTCTGTTGCGCTTCGCTGCGCTCAGCAGCAACCTGCGGCATTCCAGAATACATTTTGGAATACCCCCTGATTGCAGGCCTTGCGTGGGTTGCAGCGAAGCGCAACACAACTAACCCTGGTAGTAGCTTTTTATATTCGCCAGGTCATACCAGCCACCATTGGCTTTGTGGCCACCATCCACCTGGATGACCGAACCATTGATATAGGAGGCATGATCGGAGGCCAGAAACAGAACGGTATTGGCAACATCTGCCGTTTGTCCAACCCGTCCTGCCGGCACGTTTGGCAGATACCCCTTCAGAATGGCCTCATTGGCAGTAATGAACCTGGAGTTCTCTGTTGCCACCATCCCCGGCGCCACCGCCAGCACCCGGACGCCCAGGGCGGAAAACTCCTCAGCCGCAATTCGCGTGAGGTGCTCTACGCCGCTTTTGGCGCTGACATAATGCCCAAAGCCGATGGCCGCCAGGGAAGCAGTTACCGAGGAAATATTGATGATTCCCCCGCCCTTACCCTGGGCGCGAAAAAACAGCCCCTGATGTTTAATCCCCAGAAACACGCTCTTGAGGTTCAGATCTACGTACTGGCTCCAGTCCTTTTCCGTGATTTCCAGTAACGGCGCAATGGGCGCACCACCCGCGCAGTTTACCGCAACATCCAGACTGCCACAGTTTTCTTCAAGGGTGGCCATCAGTGCCTGGTGCTGGGATTCCCGGGTAACATCGCACAGGGCCGTTACGCATTGATCACCCAGCTCCTCCTGCAGGCTTTTCAGGCCATCTTCATAAATATCAGCTGCCAGCACTTTTGCTCCGTGGCGGACAAAAGTGGTGGCAATTTCACGGCCAATGCCCGACGCCGCGCCGGTCACCAGTGCCACTTTTCCAGTAAAATCCATAGTCATTGGAGAAGTCATGACAAGTCCCTTATTTTTTTCACAGTGACTTCGGGCAGAGAGGGCTCCTGCTCTGACTTAAGCCAGCGCAGGGAGAAAACGCCCTGGCCATGCCCAGCGGTATCCAGCCAGTTGGCAACCCCCGGGTTTTCACCGGCAATCACCAGGGTATAACTGCCATCTCCGTTGGGAGCCGCAGTGTGGTGGTTCAAATGACAGTTAATGGTCGTGTAGTCCAGGGATTCACACCACACATTCGCCAGCTGCAGGCCCCAGTAGACAAAGTTATCCGTGGGGGTAAGGGTGATGACCAGAGCCTCATCAGGCTCAAGCTGCCAATACCCCGGCATATAATCAATATTCTGGTCGCCGGCAGCATTCCTCTGGTTTCGTCCGGCGTAGAAGATCTGATTGGGCATGCTCGTCAACAGACGACGGATAACAGAATCACGGCCGGTCCAGAATTTACAGAACCCCATGGCACTGTCGAGGTTTTCCACGAGCTGCTTCCCGGTGGTTCGAACCTGGTTCTCCACCGGTTTTCCATCAACCCGTTTAATGGCAATTTCCGCGAGCTGCCAGTCTGCCCGATCCCGTTTGAGAAAGGTTTGCCGGTAAAACACAAAGCAGGCATCTTCCTCCAGGGGCAGCCAGTGATCCCCTGAGGGTTCACCTCCCAGTAGAAAGTCAAAATACCCCTGGTCATCCGCCATGGATTCCAGCTCGACCTGGGACAACATCCGATGCCCCCCTTCTTCCATATGGGAAGTCTCAATGCCAAAGCCGTTGTACACCGCGTCACCCAACTTCCCCGTCACCCGATACTGGTGCCCCGACGACACTCTGGCCCGCAGGTAGTAGTTATCAGGGTTATCCAGAGTCAGCTTTCTGATCTCATCGGTGTCGCGATACCACTCAGGGTGCAACGGGTCGTTTTTGTCCAGCCACATCAATGAAGCCGTGCTGAACAGGCGGTTCAAATATTGAACCCCTTCAGCCATAACGCTCTCATCATCAACCGGGACCTGTGCCCAGAGGGATTCCACCAGCTGCTGCTGAAAGGAAACCCACTCCTGGTGTTTCTCTTTCAGTGCATTCATCCGGTCACTTCCCATGGCACATTGAAATACTCGATATAACGGTCAAAGCTGGCTTTGGCCGAGTCCATATCATCGATGCCCAGAATATCGACGCTGTATCGATTCACACCTTTGCTGTGCTGTGGGCGGCTTTTCAGGTACGCCATACAGGCATCCAGCGTCGCCTGGTCACTGGACAACTCCAGCTTTTCCAGAACCTCCCTGAGGGCCGACTCCGGAGAAACCATAAAATCAGCATACAGCAGGTGGGCCATCTGGTTTTCCGGTGAACGTTCATCCAGCTGAGTGGCCCATTGAAACAACATGGGCAAACCGGCCAGGGCCATAGCGGCCAGCTCTTTGACATTAAAAACCTGGTCAGAACGGCTGTAAGCCAGGGTTGCCCTCATATTCACCCCGGAGGCCAGGGTTTTGATGGGGTCCCGATGGGTCCAGACTATTTTGGCATCGGGAAAAACCGAACGGATGGTATCAATATAGAAATTATGGGTCGGTGTTTTTAATACCCAGCGTTTCCCTTTCGCCTCATCCCCCCGCAGCCACTGAATGGCTTTCAGGTAACGGCGGTAATATTGGTAGCTGTAGGTCTTGTCACTGCCCATCATCCATTGCTGGTAGCCCGGCACATTCAGAACCGCATTACCGAAATAGTCCGCACAGAAACTGTAAATCAGCACCCAGGCGCACTCCTGGGCCATATCCCGCCCCATCTGGTGCATGGCTTCCAGCTCCGGTGCCGGGCCATACCAGTTATGGGCCACCGCCTGCCAGGCTTTGTCTTTCTCCGCTTCCGCAAGATCGTCCGGCATCTCATAAGCCCAGGGGGAGCGCATCTCCCAGCTACTCAGGCTCTGGTGACAGGATGCTGCAGCCAGGCTCTCATGGACAATACTGGTCCCTGAGCGCCCCATACCACAGACAAACACCGGTTTTTCAATAACTTCGTCGTCTATTTCCGGATGGCGACGGTAAAGATCTTCCAGCCATAGACGACACTCCAGGGCATTGACGATCTCATCCCGGGTGATCATCAAGCCGACGGGGTTCAGATTGGCTTCATGCTGGACAGACCAGAGCAGTTTATCCAGGGCCTCAACGTAATCAGGTTCGCCAAAATCGTTGAGCCCTCCCCGGCGGCGTGAGGCCTCATCCAGCAGGGTCTCTTTTTCCATGGAGGGAAAGCCAGCTTCAGGCCAGCCGCACTCCCTCAACGAGCGATTCACTTCTTCAACCCACTGGGGGCGTGGTTGTGGTTTCCAGTCCATGGCTTTCACTCCCCTTCCTTGACAGGCTGTTTAACCGACTGTTTTACCGGCTGATACTCCAGCCCATAAACCGCGGCAGCACCGCAACTGAGAGTTTCCACCGCCCGGCGCCGGTCCGGGTGAAATAACAGACCGGCAATCGCACGGTTTTGTTCACCGGCAATCCACAAAGGACCGTTCCCCAGGTTCTCAAGGCCTTCCCGGGCCACTTCTTCCGCCGTCATCACCTGGCTGTTGCCGGAAAAGTCAAGACTGCTGCGGGAGGCGGCAGGCGTATCCGTGGCACCCACCACCAGACTGAGCACATCAATGTTGTCCGGAGCCAGATCGTGCCAGAGTGCCTCAGCAAACACATGATCAAACGCTTTGGTGGCGCTGTAGGAAACAACGTGGGCTGACCCCGCCAACCCCACCATGGAGGTCAGGAACATCATGGCACCCCGCTGGCGCTCACGCATTTTCCGGCCAAAATAATGGGCCATCATCAGAGGTGCATCACAATTCAGTTTGACCAGAGAGAGGGCCTGATCAAGATCGTTATCCAGAAACCGGGCATGACCGTGGGTGGCACCGGCGTTATAGATCAGCATCCCCACTTCCAGGTCATCACACACCGGACGTATCGTCTCCAGCACTCGATCGGAGCAAAGGTCGACCGCGATGGTTTTCACCTGAACGGAAGGAAATTGCTTTTCAATGCCCGCCGCACACTCCGCCAGGGGCTCCTTCCGGCGAGCCAGCAGCACCAGGTTGACCCCTTCGCTGGCCAGCTGGTGGGCAAAAGCCTGACCAATGCCCTCTGACCCCCCTGCGATCACAGCCCACTGACCATAACGCTTTAATCCAGTCATACCGCTTTTCTCCATTCTCCCTGAGGCCACCTGTTTGCGGTGGTCTGATTGTTATTTACATTTTGTCAAAAGCGAAGTTAACACTTTGTAAATAGGCTGACAATATGTAAAATAAAAATTCATTGGAACACTGATCAGGCCCTACAGGATGATTGCCCATCAACAGACAAAAGAAATGCCGGATGCGGAAGCAACGCTGACTGGAAAATCCGCCGACCTGCGTCGGCAACAGTTAATTGCGGTGGCCAGTGACATCATCGCTTCAGAGGGCTGTGAAAACCTGAAACATTCCCTGATTGCAGCGCGTGCCGGCTGCACCCGTCCCCTGGTCTATCGCTACTTTCCCAGGAAACACGATATCTACATTGCCATTACCGCCGATTTTTACGACGCCCTGGATCGGCAACTGTCCCTCGACATCCAGTCCAGTGCCATTACAGGAATGTCTTCGGGTAATAGCGAGATAGCGGAAGCACTGATCACCACTTTGTGGAAGCTGACAGAAAGCAAAGGTCTGGCAGCCATATCCCTGCGCAGCGCACCGTTGCTGACCCCGGAATTTGCCGGTTTTCTGGAAGAAGTGCGCCGTCGCTATGAACATCGCTGGGTGCAGGGCTATCAGGCGCTGGGGTTATCCCGGGAGGACGCTGAGCTACTGATCGACAATTGCATTTGCTGCCTGCGAAACGGGATTTATCACGTGCGAACGGGCAGGCTCACCCAACCACAGGCTCTGGCTAAAGTGCAGAAGACCCTGAAGGCATTACTGGCATCCGCGGTTTAATAAGAGAAGTCCCTGGCAAAAGCGTTAGCTTCCTGCTGACTCAATCAGCCAAGGGGAGGGTGCCTGTTTTTGACTTTTGCCAAAACCAGGGAATAGGATAGGTATCGTGAATAACAATAAAAAAAACAGGAACTCCCCATGGACAACATAATACTGGCTACCAGCCTGATCATGCCTGCCGTGTATGGTTTTTCCATTCTATTTGCCCTGGCCTTTGGCCGTGACCCGGAACCCTTTCGTTCACCGGCCAGGAAATAACCCGGCTCAGGCCGCGTCAGTGACCAGGGCCTGAAAGTCCCGATCGATCTGCGCGGCAAAATCCCTGACCCGCTTCCAGTCCGTAAACTCGGTATCCTGCCGGGTGTCCGTGGGACCACCGGTGATCTTCATGATCAGCTGAATCATGACCTTATCCAGAAAGCCATAACGGGTATAAAGCAGCGCCCCGGCAAACACCTCTACCCGGTCTGGCGTCCAGGGTATCCGTTTCAGGAATTTCTGCAGGTAACGATTATTGAACGGCTGGCTTCGTTCCGGTTTTCTGGCCGTAAGGTTGGTGGAGAAGAAGTAGCCCGGCATCTTTGCCAGAGCCTCCTGATGCTCGTGGATAAACTCGACAAATGCCTTATGGTGCCTGCCATACCGGATAGAGCAGCCAAGAATGACGCCGTCGTATGACTCCAGTGAAAAGTCATCAGCCAGTTCATCAATAGAGGCAATTATGACACTGTGGCCGGACTGCTCCAGACAGAAGCCAATCCGGTCCATGATTTTACGGGTCTGGCCCTCACAGCTCATGAATAACAGTGCTAAACGGGACATATCTACTCGTTACAGCCTACGACAAAAATTGCCTACATAATAACCAGAAGCCCAGTAAAAGGCCTTAACCTGGATCAATGAAGTGGCCGGTTTCGGAAAAGCCTTATCAGAATAAATGCAGAAAAAACCGTCGCCATTAATGGCGCCATCCAGGCATTGTATTCTGGCGTGACCAATTTCGAGAGATCATAGGAGAACAGGGTACCCACAATCAACAGGCTGATCAGCCAGACCAGCGCTTTCCCATGAGCCCGGTTGATAGCCACTGCCAACCAGTAACCCAGCAACGGCGCCATCAGGGCAAAGTCATTGTTTTCATTCCTGGGGTTAAACAGCATCAGGTAGCACACCGGCAGTGCATAGAGATAAAAAGCCAGGGTCTGTGGATCTGACTTCTGTTTCACCCTCCAGGCCAGAAGCAGGGTGACCGGTGCCAGAACCAGCCGAACCCCATGCTGAAGCAGGTCAGGAATGTAAAACCCGAACACCTGGGGAAAAATCCCGAAAAAGCTGGCCCAGGCCGCTTTCTTGACACCGATGTCCACCGTCACCAGCAGGTTCTCAACAAACGCCACATGCTGTGCCCAGACATAGTCAAAATGACTGAACAGCACCGGTATCCAGAAAGCCAGCAATAACCCAATGGGCAGGCGCCAGTACATTGGGCGGAAAAGAGCCCCCGCCAGCAGATAAAAGACAATAAAGGTAGGCTTGAAGATCAACCCAAGCGTCATAAACACCGCAGCCTGCCACCAGCGCTCATGGAGCAGGGCCATCACTGACAGGAGGGTCAGGCCTATCAGGCCAATATTGGTCTGGCCGTTTCTGAAACTGGAAAACCCGATCAGAACTATCACCAGGGTCATCCAGGGAAAGGCACTTTTCTCTCCCTGGCGCTCCATAAACTGACAAAACTGCAAAAGCCCCCAGAGGAGCAGAAACATCTGTACCAGGCGCCCTGCCAGCTCAGACAGCCAGACCGGCAGAGGGGTCAGCCATGAGTAGAGAAAGGCAAATTCAGGCAGATAAAGATAACCGTGGCCATGGGAATAAATACTTTCTCCTGCCAGCCACTGCTGACCGGCCATAAGATAATTCCCCGCCACTGTCCGCTCCAGGGGAGCAGTGATGCATTTGACCGTCAGCAGTACCAGCACCAGCAACCACAGTCCCCAGGCCCGTTTCTGCCCGGGTGTCGCCTGATTCCAGCCCCCTTTGAGGGAGCAACCCCATGAATTCATCAATCATTCCGGTTAAGTGAGTTGTGCCAAGGGTAACACATCCGTTTTCAACAAGTTTCACTAGGGGGCGTTATCAACTGAACGTCTGGTCAGTTGGTCACACAAGCGCTCAGGCAAGGAGAATGACGCAGGGCATGGTATTCCCTGTTCAAGACATTCGACGCTGCATGAGCGCTTGTGCGGCCAACCCGAAGGGCCACCCCTTGCCTGCGCCATGCTGTGTTGCTCGCTGCTTATGTGGAATGACCACACTACGCAACTCGCGCCGGGCCTGGCGCAGGCAAGAGGTGGCTGACTGGTCGCACAGTTGATAACGCCCCCTAGCAGCCGCAGAAAAGAAAAGGGGCTCTTTAAGAGCCCCCGATTAGTCTAGAAAAAAGAACCGATTACGACACAGACGGGATAATAACAGGCTGTATCCGATAGGTTTCCGCCGCTGATGCCCCGGAATCCAGTCCTCCTGCTGAACCGCTATCAAAGGTTGCCATGGCACCCGTCAGTTTCGCCAGGCGAAGATGGTCAACATTGATCTCATCCCAGTGACCATCATCATTTGAAAGGTTCGCCACCTCCACCCGGAGCTGCTGGCCATCAGCCGCTTCATGGGCAGAACCATCAATGTCCATGGTCAAGGTGCTCCATTTACCATAATCGAAAAGCTCTGCCATTTGCGAAGCTGAGAAGTCAGCGGCTCCTATTTGCTGCTCCCCGGCCCATAAGCTGACCCGGGTACTGGAAACGTGACCATATCGATAGTTGGCCAGATCCACAGACAACTGATAGTCCGCAGAAGCATCAAATGTTTCCACCAGAGTCTGGCTGATGGACCCACCGTTATCAATGACCATCATATTGGTTCCGGAGGAGGCGCCACCATCGACGGCCCTGTTTTCCAGATCCTTGAAAGAAGCCGTATTCCCGCCCTGCAGCGTCCAGCCTGGTACGTCCCGTTCGAGGGTATAGTCACTGCTGATCACTCTGGATTCAAAAGAGGCATTTTCGATCACAATATTAATAACCGCACCAGCAACCTCCTTACTTGCAGGCTGAACATCCCCGGACGGCTGCCCCTGATCCACTGCCACAGCTTCAGTTATGAACGCTCCCAGTGCATCATCCTGAATCAGTTGATCACTGAAGCGGATGCCCTTAATCCGGCTCATGATCAGGTCACCGGCATTCGCTCCTTCAGGGGCATCAGCAGGGACGGCTTCTTTCAGCAGGATCTCGCCTCCCTGCTTCAGGGTCACAAAACGACTATCGCCTTCAGTAATGACAGAGACAGAAACATCAGACTGCTGTACATCAGGCAGGTTCATCACCATTCTGCCATCCCCTGCCAGCTCCCAACGATGCTGGTAAGTCGTACCCTGGCTGGTCGACCGATAATATTCAGCAACATCCTGAATAACGATTTTGCGCTCGTCACCGGCAAAAATGATACTCTCCGGTTGCCGGGTGAGCTCAACCCTGCCCCCCTCATTACTGATGATGGATAATCCATCGGAATCCAACTGCCAGTCCTCAATCGCCCCATGGAGCACCAGAGAGAAGCTGGCATTTTCAGAAGTATTGAGCTGGACCAGACTGCTCTGACCCACCTCTACAGCCGCAAACTCGCCTATATTGATAACGGTCTGCTCACTTCCCTGAGTCGTGTTCTGACTGACATCCACATAGTCCTGGCCCGCTCCGGTATCAATATCCGCCTGGCCTGAGAGCACGTGAATAACATCATTACCTCCTCCCGCCTGAATCGTTCCCCGGGCCATGCTGGATTCAATATAGTTGGACAGCCCATTGGCCTGAACCACTGAAGCGTCCGACGACGCTGAAAATTGCCAGATAGAGCGGCTGATCCAGTTAATAACCGAATTCTGGTTCAGTACCTGGTCGCCAATCCGAATCGTAGAAAAACGGCTCACAAAACTTTTTACCAGCTCAAGGGTCTGGGCATCGTCTGCCTGCCCCTGCCAGCCCGACAACTGTCGTCCTGACTCAACGTCTTCAAACAACACACTGCCATCGTCTTCTTTGATAAACTGGATTGAGCCGGTATCCGGGTTCAATACTGCTTTTATCTGATCGATTGAAACACCATCGATAGCAAGGGCATTACCATTATCTGTTTCATCAATAACCCCATGACCACCGGCCTTGATCTGAAAAATATCCTTACCTTCCCCACCGAATAAAGAATCAGTACCGCCATCCGCCACCAGCACATCATTACCCTGAAGACCTTTCAGGGTGTCATCACCGGCACCGCCAGAAAGCTGATTGGCTTGTGAATTGCCCACCAGCAGGTCATCACCGTCACCCCCTGCCAGACCTTCAACACTGGTCAGCTTGTCGATGATGTCATTGGTGGTCCTGTCCCGGGCAAAAGTGGTCATCCCATTGTCGTCCAGCTGGATATTCAGGCTCCGTTGCCGGTCTGATTCACTCAAGCTGTAATCGACTATATCAACCCCGTCACCACCGCTGATCGTATCAATGCCATCCCCCCCGGACAGCCGGTCATTGCCCTCACCACCGAAAAGGTAATCGTGGTCTTCACCCCCTAATAAGGTGTCGTCACCGCCCAGGCCGTAGAGATTGTCATTCCCTTTGCCACCGTAAATCACATTGCTGCCACTATCCCCCTCAAGAAGGCTGTCATCCCCTTCACTGCCGGTAATGTTTTCAAATTGAGTCAGGGTGGTTTTTTCCAGGGGATTGGCTGCAGTGGATGCTTCACCGCTGGCCAGTGATACAGAGACACCATCAAGCTTTGAAAAACCAACGGTATCGGAGCCTGCACCGCCATTTAAAACATTGGCACCGGTGCCACCATCCACATAATCATTGCCACCGCCAGCATGGACAGTGTCATTCCCGGCACCGGCAATAATCTGATTGGCACCCTCACTGCCAGTAATGGTATCTCCATGGGATGAGCCGACAACGCTCTCTATACTGACCAGTGAATCCTGCTCGTCACCCTCTGTGGCAACACCGGTCTCCAGATTCACTGTCACGGATGAACTGCTGTCTGCATAACTGACGGTATCGGTGCCTTCGCCACCATCCAGCGTCTTCTGACCGGCACCTGAAGCCCCCAGTACATCATCGCCACCATGACCTTCGAGAGTGTCAGTACCCTCTCCGGCAATCAGTACATTGGCTTTTTCATCCCCTTTCAACACATCATTAAACTGGGAGCCTATTACGTTTTCAATATTATTAAGGGAACCACCAGCACCGATTTTATCCATTAAATAACGATAAAAACCGGCAGCGGATTGCAAGTTGGCATTTGCGCCACCCGCCATGGACTCAAGGGTGCTTTTATCAATATTGATATACCCATATCGGTGATCAAACAGAAACAGAGTATTGCCATCCGTCAACGCCACCATATTCGTATAACCAAAGTCCTGGTTGAACTTCAGCTGGGAACCTCCAAGCACATAAACCTTTCGGCCATTCCGCTCTGCATCTCCCATGTAAGCGTCATAACCCGCCTTGATCTCGGCATCAGGTGCTTCATTCATCACATGATAACTCCAGCTTCCCGGGCCCTGGAATCCAGAGTGATGCATCGGGGAAAGGTAGTGCTGGTTTCCGTCCTCACTCCAGTTGATCCAGTCAATCATCGAAATATCGGGAAGGGAATCCAGCAAATAAAAGGCACTGAAATCGTAGGTAACCGTACCGAGTATTTCATCAACAACCACCGGCGGAAAATAGCGCTGGTTATAGAGCCCCTGATCAATATCTGAAAGCGATTGCAGATCCGGCAGTGCCCGGGCTTTTTGCTGAGACAGGTCTACGTCAAAACCAATTGCAGGCTCTTGTGCCGGAGCATAATGCTGCCAGTTACTCATATTGGCAACCGCCTTATAGGTCCCATCCCTGGAATCCCCCCACTTTTCGTTATTGGGCAGTTCCCAGTCAACGGCGAGAGACCGGGAGGCCAGAGAATCAAACATCTGCTCCACGCTCAGCGTATCTTGAGCACCTTCACCGCCATCAAGCGTATCCTGCCCAAGCAATCCTTTGATGACATCATTGCCTGGCCCCATATTGACAATATCATCCCCTAGCCCGGCACGTGCGGTATCGTTACCTTCGCCACCCTCTATAGTGTCAACACCGGTTCCCCCATCAAGAGTATCGTCACCTTTGCCACCAAACAGTTGATCATCACCGGTTCCGCCAATGATGATATCGTTGCCGCCATGGCCATAAATAATGTCATTCCCTTTGCGGCCATCAAGGTAATCATCATTTTCCCGGCCATTTAAGGTATTACCACTGGCGGTTCCATCAATCAACGCCATACGCACATTCGGGTCGTCATAGTATTGCTCTGCCTTTTCGGTCAGCGCTTTTCTTTTGGTTCTGACAAATTCGCGAAGATTATCAATGCCCTGCTGCTCGAGCCCGGCCTCTTCAGCGTCGATCATATATTCAAAGGCATCATACCCCTGCTCTTTAAAGACATTGGCCTGGTTATCTATAAACTGGTTAAACGCATCTGAATCAATGTAATTGTCCAGCTGCTCATTCAATTTTTGCTCCGGTGTCCGGTTATCCAGCTGGTCGGCAAAAAAGCCCATCAGGGTATTCACCCCCGACAGCACAAAGTTAACGCAGTCAAGAACGAAAGAAATGGCAGTACCAATGCCTGGAACAAAGTCACAGATCAGGCTGGCCACATCCAGAACCATACTGATCCCATCGATCGCAGCCATGGCGGCATACATGGCCCCACGGCTGGAATTACCACTTTTGAAGGCATTATCTGCGGCAAAGGCATTTTTGGTAATACTGACAGCCCCCATCCCAATGGCCATCATGCTGCCAACCACTGTAGCAAAGCCGACCCCCGCTTTGGTCAAGCCAGAAGAGGCGGAAAAACCAACATTGGCAATTTCTTTCTGCAACGCGGCTTTATTGAAAAACTTGGCAATTTTCTCTGCCGTCTCCCCACCCGCTTTTGTGGCAATCTTGCTGATAACAACACTGGACAGGGTATAGATGCCTTTTGTCACTCCCAGGGCGCCACCGGCTATGCGCAGATCCCGATCTCTACCCTCTTTTTCGGTCCCTGCGGCAATATTGATTCCCCCATGAACAACGCCAAACAGGGAGGTTGCCACCGTCGCGCCGGTAGACAATTTATCAAGGCCTTTTTGAAAAGACGTTTGATCCCCGGCCCCTTCATTAAAGTCATTTAACGAATTCTGGAGAGAGGCTTTCCAGTCGGGAACGCCATCCAGTTCTCCACTTCTGATCGCCTTGGCAAGCCTGCCATAGTTGTATTTATCAATAACCCCTTTAAGGTGAGTCAGGCTGTACCCCAGGTCCGCCCCACCCGTCAATGTACCGGGTAAGTCAACAACAAAACCACCGAAGGTTGAACCGGCACCCGAAATGTAGTCACTGTATTCTTCAAGTGTTTTTACCTTGCCATTCAACCCGGCATCAATAGTGGGCAGATCCGGAAACACTTCATCAACCGAGGGTAACACCAGGGCAAAAACATGATCAAGAATCAATCAGCCCAAGCACTTTCATCATATAGTCTTCATCCCAGCCACAGGTTTTACGTTTGTTCTTGATACCAGCCTTCACTGAAGTATCAAGCTTGAGAAGGT